>JALZFN010000307.1 GCA_030861545.1 Thermoproteota archaeon
CAATAATAGTAATAACAGAAATGGCGCGGGGAGTGGGATTTTCGTATCGCCTCCTCTCTCGGGAACACGGAAAGACGGAAGTGAAGGCAGTATTTCGAACCCACGTGTCCTTTCGGACATGGGATTAGCAATCCCACGCCCTACCAGGCTAGGCGACCCCCGCATTGCTTCCTTCCTAGGGTTCTCATGTATTATTGTATCTGATGAATTTGAAATTTCAAATCTACTAGTTAGATAGCTAATTTCAGGTTTGAACAATTTTTCTGGTAACGTTGTCTTTGGCATAGTAATGCGTTGCTACGCAGCGCTGTTTTTAGCTGTGTCTGTCGTACTTCCTGATACAGCCCTTACCATCATTTGACTTCTTCTTCCTATGCCTTTACTTTACGTTTAAATTTAAGTATAGTTTGATGTCGCGCTGAGTAATTGGGAGGAGGAGAGACAGGTAAGACTACGCCTGGTTGTTTTCCCATAGCGATTTCCTCAACCTATGGGTTTTTTCTCCTCCTCCTTTTGTAACCTAACCTAAATACAAGATTGCACACGCAAGTTATTATCGGTTCTTGTTACGATCTTTTTCTTCTTCTCTACCTGAAGCAGTTGTAGAAGTTCACGTTAGGGCCGGCCCTGGAACTAGATCACAATTCTGGTGTCTCGACTGTCTTAGGAAAGGACAACCTAAGAAAAAATAGAGACGTACAGTAACTTGGTTCAGGTCCTTCTATTTTTTTCTTCTCAAGTAATGGTCAGCTTTTGAGTATATTTTGATATATGGATGCCGGGCCAAGCGCTGGACAAATTGTCCTGCGCAAGGCCCATGCATTGATGTTCGAACAAAGATAGTTTCATTCATCACGGGGCATTTATCAAGACAACTTCTGGAAAACGAAAAGAATTTGACAACGCTGCTAGACATGCGCTTGAATGTGTCAAATTCATAAAAGCAAAGCTTGATGAGGAGTTAAAGAAGAATCAGCAAAGCTAAAGTCAGAACCTAAAACCTGAGGCAGTTCGGCATGTCATACCTAGGTGATAAGACAACTTAAGCAATAATGCTATTAATTCGCGAGTATCTTTAGCAGGGAGGAGCTAACTGGGTAATAGCTTGCAGACAAAATGCTTACTTCATATATACAGAAAGAAATTTTAGTCTTACATGAGTAAAAAAAGAGATATGACTTTGGAATTTGGGCAGGCGGTTAAAGCTCTAGAGGAGCACATAGAAATTCTAAAGCTAGATCTGCTTTTTATGATGGCGGAACGAAAACCTGAAAACACAATGCAAACTCAAATTATGACAACTAAGAGAGAATTAGATAGAGCTGTACAGGAAAAAATGAAGTTAAGTCATATTTATTGCCGTCCTAATAGTAGTAGCATTTCTGTCTCCTTTGCTGCTAGTGCTTAGCATTTTTATCAAATTACCTGCCGCTACACAAGTATGTGACCTAACAACTATTACATTTCGCACCTTTTTCTCTCTAAAGCATGCAGCAATATCTTATAGAGTGCTGATTAGTATCGCTAGTACTTCTTGAAGCATTACAGTTTTCTGTAACGTTCCGAAATTCTCTAACGGACCTGTTTTCGACAAGCAGCTATGGTTCTTGGCTCAAGGACAACTGCGTCTTTCCGTGCCTGCAAAGGCGTGTTCATAAAACAATGATAATACTAAAACAAGGAGTACAAGAACAAGAAAAAGAAAAAGAAAAAATGGAGCCCAATTAGGAAAGCGAAAAACAAATGAAAAAAGTTATTGGTATGCATTATAAGATAGATTAGCTAATTATATTTTGTACATTGAAGAAGGGAGACAAGACAAAAAAAACTTAATCTTAATAGTCGTAGCAAAGATGGCTTAAGTTTAGTATATAGTTACAGCTCAAAACTATGCTTACAAAAAACAACTGAGGGAGGACAACAACCTGAGATCGATTCGCAAGGATGAGACGCAGAGACATTTAACATTGAAAGCATCATACCTGACTTACAAGAATTATTTGACAATGAAGAATAATACTATGCATTATTTTAAAAAACAATGGTGGATGTAGGCGTCTTAGAAATGTCTATATTAAAAGGACACAGCGTATGAGGAGTCTAGAGTTGATTCTGCTAATGGATCTCTAGTCTGTAGAACAATATTTTGATACAAACAACTTCCTTAATGAATACGAATAATGTAGTAGAAGATCAGAATACGATCGTCTGTGGTATATGTCAATCTCGCAAATTTATGGACCGGCTCTGTGCATATGCCCAAAAAAGGGAACTAATAATAGCAGGGGTGGTGATATCCGGACAAAGAGAAAAGGTGAAACAATGAAGTTTTTGACTTGCGTGGGACTGATGTATAAAATCATAGTAGAGGAAAAACGTTATGGTTTTCAGACAGTTATAGCAGCTCAAAATGAGCGCCTACACGAAAAGAAGAATGAGAGACAGGAGCCTCCGCTCCAACTTGTGATTGATACACAAGACTGGAATGGAGCGTCTTTTAAAGCACAAGACATTAGGCCTGACGTACTGGACAGACTTAAAAAAGGAAAAATAATACCACGTCTTATCCTAAGAACCCATAATGATGGAGAGATACCCCTTAGAAATGTCTTGATTGAAAAGGTTAAGTTCCTCACTAGTGGGTCCCAGGCCTCTGTAGCGACAAGAGTTTGGTACCAGGTACTACCTTTCAAGGAGGAAGAGGATGAACTTTAGACAAAAATATCCGACTTGGTTCAAATGTGGCCTTCTGTTCGATTAGGAAATTGAGCTTTAAATACACACACTCATCAAAATATGCTGCAGCTCTTCCTTTTCAAGTAAAACAAAAAGCTCCCTGCTGTCTGTACTCAAATAGTAAAGTCCCAGCCTCTAAAATATCCATAGAAAAATCTTCAAGTTAATTATCGGATCTTTATCGTTTGGGGCTTAGGGCTCCTGGTTCCCATGCTGCTGCATGACTGCATTGCAAACCAGCTCATAGGTTCTCAACCAAAGGGACGAATGGGTGCCCTTGCTCTCTCTGCGCTCTTGATCAAGTTTTCCCAATTTTGGAAACTTTGCCACATGATTAGCAGACAGATTCCTGAGCGAAGGAACATCTGTTCTCTATACTTTCCCAGGGATGGAAGCAGAGCGTCCTTTTGAAGCGTTAACTGCTATGCCGTCCCTACACCGAGCCGCTTCTGCTTGTTGCTGCATTGCTAGCATAAAAAAGAAAAAAGTTACACTCTATAATAATACAGGTAGTATTCAATGTATGGAATAATAGAGTTTTTCCCTCAATTGAAAAAATTTAGCGTTCATAGAGCGTGGTCTAATACTCCCATTCGATAGGAGCATGTTTTTTGCATTGTAACTAGGACTGCATTCTATGAGTAATCTGTATTTGTCATGTTATTGCTAAGGATTCCAACATATGAGTCACTTCAGGCAAGTGACGATTAAATGTTGATTCTTCACCCTCGTAAGTTACGATATATACTTTATTGCCTATAGTAATCCAAGTATTCATCTGATATAATGTAAATAGGTTGTTCTGTAATGGCGTGGTTCCTGCTAAAACCAACCTATGAGCTGGATAACCAGCGACAGTAATATCTGAGGAATTTTTCACCTCCACTTGAGTCTGATTTTGCAGCCCCGCCAATACAAAATCAGTATACTCTGGCAGAGACACATTCTCAGCGTATTTTACTAATGATACTGATAATCTTGTCCCAAGAGGTTGAGAGAGGTTTTCAAGGGGTGAATAGAAGGCTATTAATTCTGTGTAATCTCGAAGCCCGCTTATGGAGGCTGTCCAATTCGACGGATACTGCATGAATACACCCGCTGCGGGATTTTCGTAGGGAAGGAAAGCTCGCCGCTGTGGTGTTGATGTCGTATCATTTGTTATAGTGGTTGAATTATTTATTGTTCCTTGTTCTGCTTCTTCTTGGACTTGTGCAAGAGCTTGTTTGAACTGTAATAAAGTATTGCTATTCGTAGTACTGGCTACCAATGGCAAAAATAACAAAGCAATGACAGCTGCTGCCATCACTAGAGTAGCGGTAGCAGTTAGCCCTAGTTTACCAGTGGCAGATACCATTAGCAGAAACAGAATACTGCCAATTATAAGTATTGTGTACAGGAAAAAAGTCCTTTACTAGAGAGGCCTATCACTTCGAATCTCATTTGCCGCTTTCTAAGAGTAACCAATGATTAACATATATGATGGCTAGCAGCTGCCAAAAGGAGACGCAGTTACAGACTGGCCAAATCTTATAGCCTCAAGCATCGCTTTTTGAATATACCCAGAAAGGGGAACTTCTAATATTCCTGTTGACAATACCACTAAACAGATGAATGAGTAGAGGTAAAACGGTTGGAATACTTATCATTGTGGTAGTAGGAATATTCGGTGGGTTATACATATTTGGCACCTTTTCGCAGCAACGGCAGCACCAATCAGCATCATCTTCTTCTTCCTTAACGCCTTCAGTCCTAGTATCTAAAGTAAGTAACTACATGGCTCAACAGAATTGGAATGATCAAGATGCCAACATGACAAGAGTAGCAGAAGGCATTGTAAATAGCCAGTACTTTCTAGACAAAGCCTATGTAGTAATTGTTACACTAAAAACTGATTGCTGGTCTGGAAATATTATGGGGAGCGACGTCACACAGACCACAGTCCAGGGATGTAATACTAGCTATATGACCATACCATGCGGCGGCATCTATTCCATATCCATGCAACGCCAAGATCAAGCGGATGGCAGTAACCTCTTAGTTCAGGTATGGCATTCTGGCCAAGTAATGAAGCAAGCTAGTACCTCAGCTAGCTATGGTCTAGTGTCATTTGCAGGAACATGTGCATAAATACGATGATAAAAAGAAGAAAAAAGAGAGAGGGTTGTGTTAGTCCCCTAGATAGTACAATAGATATCATACTATCTTCAAGCAGAAATTATAGAAGACACAATTCTAAACAAATAAAGCGAGAGATTATTCAAGATTTATCTATGCTCCTTGCGCCTGATCCAAATTATAATATTTCTGACAAAATTATCTGAATTCTCAGTTTTTGAAAGAATAATATATTTTATTGACCAAATTTAGCAACTGACAAAAAAAGCAAAGAGAGGTAGAACAAATGCCACGGATAGTTTCAAGATGAAATATTTGCACCCATTTCTTCAATTCAAAGAGAGAGCTAAGAGATCATAAAGACAAAGATCACCGAATAACAGATTCAAAGATGAGGATGAACACAGTAGTATCAAAGATAACAGCAAGACGTAAAATCAAAAGTCCTTATTAAGATAATTCGACCAAGTTTAGATGCGTCCCTAAATAGGCATCTTCACACGTTGCCAAAGAAGGGAACAAGATAGAACGCTGTTGGCATTGATGGCTATGATATTGACTTCTCCATGTTTATGGAAGAAGAAATCAACAGATACTAAGAAAAACAAAAAATGGAGCCCAAGTAAAGGAGAGAAGAAGAAGTGAAAAAAGATACTGGTCTACATAATAAGCTAAATTAACTAATTTATCTTGCACATTGAAGAATAGAAAGATGAGATTATGAATTCACTCGTTAAAGTTATTGCCGTCATAGCTATCATTTCAGCCGCAGCGCTTTGGTTGATTGCACTTAGCCATAATGTCGATGGGCAGCAACAATCTGCAGGTCAGCCACCAGTAATTTCCAAACAAGAGAATAATACTACTTCAACACCAGCACAAATCATAGACGCCTTAAAAAAAGCTGGAGATTTTCCAGTCTATTGGAGCAACAACAACGGCACAGGCGTGATAATTGCATATGGGCCTACAATCTCCAACAACATCACGGAATGGCAAACAGAGGAACTGGCGGAGCTATTCGGTTATAGGACATTTGTCTATCAAGTATCAGATGACGGCAATGATCTTATCATTGTATTTGTGGAAGAGAACTAAAAAATATGGTGCATGACAATTTTTTATAAAGAGAGTGATCCTAAAGGCGTACTTGCGAACCGCAAAGGTTGATGACAAATAGACAATTCTTCAAAAAAGAAGTAGAACGTGTGTCTCAATGACGCACATCTCTATGACGCACATACAACAACAAGAAATGATGGGCCCGCCCAATCTCCCTCTTGTTATCTTTGATCAAGCCCTACCCAACTATAATCGGTTGTTAACGTATAACCCATTTATTGTTGACTTATCGATTATTTTAGCGTGCATTGCTGCAAGTACAGTCTCTTTTAAATCCTGCGGCGGAGCCAGATATGGTATAGAGAGGATGGAGCTGCTTGTTTGAGCCTGTAAGAAATCTATTGTTTCTGAAGCTACAGTACCCTTATGCTACCACGAGGAGTCCCCTACAATACAGGAGACAAGTTGTCAACGGAATAGAAGTATTTTGACTAATGCGAAATAATACAATATAATTCCTTTAGAGAATCAGGAAGGAGAGACACGCATAGAATTGGTCAATAATCTGTGCCTTTCATGTAAACAAGTTTATGACACTGACACTGTCACAGTTGAACAACAAGAAGTAAATGATAAGAACTTTTGTTCTGCTTGCTGGGAACAGTTAAAAATCTGGAATATTTCAGAAGATTCATGATTTACTTCTGCTCCTAGATTGAATATGGATTGCTGCAGGGCAGGATTAACAACAGAAATCCATATTTGAGCTAGAATTAAGAATTAGCGCATCTGAAGCTAGTGTGCAAAATGGAAAAACCTATCTTTGCGACTGTATGACATCTATGCGGGCCGAGCCTACCAAGAAGTCTGTTGTATCATTTTGAGCAAGTCCTGTTTTTTTTGATATATATCTCTCCATGCATCGCCATTTGATGATAAAATATCTGGCACGTTAAGAAGAGTAAAATCAGTAGGTTGGATGTCTGATAACTGTCTCCATTCTACAGGCATTGATATGCTTGCCAATATTGTGGGTCTTACAGAGAAAATTGATGCAAGGGTCTTACCTTTTGCATTTTGATTATAGTCAAAGAAAATCTTCCCTTTTCTATTCGAGCTGTTCCATTCCATGGTAATCTTGTCAGGGTTTCTACGGCTCAACATTCTGCCAATTATTTCTGCAAAGGTTCTTGTCTGATCGTATGTATACATAGGTGCAACAGGTACAAATACATGTAATCCCGTTTTCCCTGACGTCTTGACATAGGAGTCAATATGGAGATCATCAAGTAAATCTTTCAAGTCTAGTGCAACATCAACTGTTGCCGCAAAACTTCGTACATTATATTCTGGTTCATCTCCTTCTTTTTCCCTTCCAGAGTATATGTATGGATCTAAGTCAAAGACTATGAAATCAGGGGTGTCAAGACCACAGTTTTCTTCATCTAATGAGGCAGGGTCTGAACGGGCCGTAGCTGCATTAGAACATGCGTTAAAATCATTGACTCTGCTATACCATGGATGCATCTCAATACACCCAAGGTTAGCAAGCCAAAGCAGCGTTTCCTTGTTGTTACATATCAAATAATTGACAATATCATTTTTAGACTCTGAGAATACCTGAACCGTCTCTACATAGGCGGGCTTTTCTTGGACCCAATTCTTGTGAAAAAATGACTTGCCTCTGATTCCATCTGGATAGCGTTTGAGTGAAAGAGGTCTGTTGTGCAAATGCGGAAGAACGAATTCGCTAACTTTATTGTAATATTCAATCAAGTCTCCTTTAGTCAGTTCTTTCTGTCTTCCCCTAGCACTCCAAAAGATCTTGTCTACATTTGAAAAACTTTGGACTGGAGAAGAGTAGTGTTCTTCCTGCCTATTCTTGCCTACATCGCTGCCACCACCCCCTATATCTGTATCACCTGTCACTTCCTGGTGGCTAAATTCAATGATACATTCAGTTGGCGCTTTGTCGTCTCTTAACCTTAGAAAGATAGGTGCCCGCATTATCATCTCCTGAGTCCAACCGCTGAATTTTACTTCTGCTACGAGCTCAGGTCTAAGCCAAACAGACTGGCCATTTGTATATGGTACAGTATCTACAGGACATCTGGCTGTTCTAAAGGTTTGCATAAGGCTCAGGGTTTCTTCCAACTGTTCAAACCCAAACCCGCTACCCGAATGACCAACAAAACGTAGTCTGCCTTTGTCATATGCAGCTAAAATCAGCGAACCGAAGTAATTTTGCCTATTGCCTTGACCTTTAGTATATCCTATAATGACGCAATCCTGTGTAAGAAGCCCTTTGATTTTCAGCCAGCCAGAAGAGCGGATGCCTTGGAGATATCTGCTATGCTTATATTTTGCAACAATTCCTTCAAGCCGTCTTTCAATGACACTCTCAAATAATCCTTTTCCTTTTTCTTCAATATACTCTGAAATGCATATTCTTTTTGAACTCTTTGTAATCACTGTGTCTAATATTTTGCGTCTATCCACAAAATCAAGCTTTTCGACACTTTTCCCGTCAATGTAAATTATGTCAAACACAAAGTAAGTGGCAGGTATATCATTAGACAGAAACTCCACATCTCTCTGAGAGTCAACGTTCATCCGTCTTTGATGCAGTTGAAAGTCAGGAATACCTTCCTTGTTGAGCACTACTATTTCTCCATCCAGTACAATTGACTCGTTGCTTTTCACGATGACAGAATCAATTGCCTGCAATATTTCCGGATAACGATGAGTAATCTTTTTGCCATTCCTAGACTGTAGTTCTGCTATACCCTTAGCTTTATTTCGCAAAAGAATTGCTCTGACCCCATCCCACTTAACCTCAAAGACCCAATCCTCATTATCAAATGGCTTGTCAGCAAGCTGTGCCAACATCGGCTTAACTGCCAGAGGAAAGTGTGAATCCTCTGCACTATCAAGTGTCTTATTTGGCTCAGATCTGCTTCTGCTCGGTTTTCTAGCCAGTTCATCATTTGTTCGTCCTGTGATAATGGATTCAGGAGAAGAGCTTGTTATATTGTCCTCAGATGTCGCAAATGAGTCATCTGATTTTATCAACAGCCACTGTCTACGGCGTTGCTTGATTCTAATTAAGACAAATGAACCCTTTATTTTCTTGCCGTCTACTGCAAAAGAAATTTTGCCATCCCTCAGCTGTTGTCTAATGTCTTTTTCTGTGGTGTAAGTGCCTGTGTCCCATACAATAACTGTGCCTGCGCCATAGTTACCCTCAGGAATAACTCCTTCAAAATCTATGTAATCAACTGGATGATCTTCTGTTTCAACTGCAAGCCTCTTTTGCTTGGGGTCAAGAGAAGGTCCCTTTGGCACTGCCCATGACAAGAGGACACCATCTGGTGTTTCAAGGCGGAAATCATAGTGTAGTTTCGATGCCTCATGTTTTTGTATCACAAATCTAAGAGCTTCATTATTTGTAATTTTAGTTGGTCTGCTTGTAGGTCCACTAGGCTCAGGGGTCTTTTTGAAATCTCTCTTTCTGTTATATTCTTTTAGTGACATGGCCAGTAGTGATGGTCCCTCTGCATTTGCGCTCTTAACTATCCAAATTAATGCTAGCGGTGAAATATGTAGAGCCTTTAGTAAGAAACCTCCACATTGTTTAATGTAGATTTTTAGAGGTGTGTCATCAGCAGATAGCCAGCCTGTATGCGCCTATATACTTGATGGGCTTCGAAGCGGCAATTGGTGCCCCCACTTCTCATTATCCAATGCAGCCGTGACTCCACATGACCTATTTTCTCGCAAATCGCAGCGACAGTATGCTACGCTTTGTATATCCTTGCTTGCGTCTAGTATTATTTGTGTCTTGATTTTGCACTAGCAGACTTTGTTACGCTTGCTTTCAGTGCCTCAAGCAGATCCTTTGTAGTTTCTTTTGGTTCCTCGTCTTTTACAACGTGTAATTTGCCTTGGCTCTTTGCTTGGATCAATCTCTCTAATTCTTTGGTATAAGCGTCAGAATAATTACTAATATCAAACCGCTCTGATCCGAGCTGTTCTACCAATATCTTGCCAAGGGCAACTTCTTGCTCTCCTAGTTTGACTTTGCTGGTCGCAGTTGCTGATATTTCATTTATTTCGTCCATCGGCCTTATTTCCTCCAGGTAATGCAATACATGCATGATAATTCCTCTTTGAAATGCCCGTAGAGCTACTAGCTGCTCTCTTTCTCGCAAGACTACTTTTCCTATTGCGATCTTGTTTGTATTCTTCAAAATGTTAACTAGTAACAAGTATGCTTTATCCGGTGTCTTGCTGTCTGGTGCAACGTAGTAGCTCTTTTGTACGAAGATAGGATCGAGCTCGTTTGCATCCACAAATTCTTTTATGTCTATTGTCTTAGTAGTCTTCAGCTTGATACTTTCAAGCTCTTGCTTTTGTATCAATACATAATTATCCTTCGCTATTTCATATCCTTTCTGTACCTCTTCGAACGGGACTTCTCTGTCTTCTATAGGACACCAGCGCTTGTATTGTATTCTGTGAGCGTTCTGGCACAACTGATTGAAAGAAAATGCCTTATCTTCAGCAGCAGAGTAAAGTTTGATTGGTATGTTAACCAATCCAAAGGATATGCCTCCTTTCCATATGCTCCTTGCCGCCATCCCAGCTTTACGATTTGAGCACTAAGGATTTAATAGGTATAGAAAAATATGAAGCGTTGTCACTCTTAAGCTCCGACTCTAGACATTATTCTGTAGTAACACTTATGAAAAATCATGACCATCCCATGTTCGTGTTTTAGGCCTCTGGAGATCATCATTGTTACGCTGCTTGTCATTGCTCTCGCCTGTGCTCCTCTTCGAGAGGATTTCACTAAATCACGTTAATCTCCTTTCCGATAGCCCTTAGTGCAATGGCAGCTAAAGTGATAGCAAACAATGGTCCTTCACAGAAACAATCAATAGTGAATATTTATTATCATCAGATCACTTATTGTACTGAGATATTTGCTGCATGTCAGAAAATGACTCCTCCTCACCCTCTTCCTCCCCCATTGCAGTACCTAGCACTGCGAAGCTTGACGCAATAATATATGGACTAGATTTCCTAATAAAGATAGGCAAATATCTCCCGTGGATAGTGCTAGGCTTTGCTGTAATTAATTTGACTCTTGCTGTGCTTAACTTTACTTGGTGGCCCAGCATCGGATGGGGAATATTCAATTCGATATTAGCATTTGCAGGCTTGCTCTTCTTTGGTCAGCTTGTTAGAAGGCGCAAGACACATAGATACGAATATCGGTACACAGGTAGGCATCTACATAGAGAGACGAAG
>JALZFN010000140.1 GCA_030861545.1 Thermoproteota archaeon
CATCATCCGCTCCATTTCTCTTCTAAAGCTGTCAAAAATGCTGTCAAATTGTCTTGTTGGCATCATGGGCCATTTTTCTTGCTCTTCACGCTTCCTTTCGTTTGACGAACTCATAGAATTAATAAAGAGTAATATTATTTGAAGGCTTTGACTACACTGCATTGCAGAGGAGCCAAAGAGTTATCTTTTGGGAATACAGTCATCACGACCGCTATTTCACCAATAACTATAGCCAGGCTTAATAGAACATGCAGGCCGATCAATAAAATGATAGGTAGGAAATTCCGCTATTACATAGAGTAGAATCACTTCTGATTCTCCATACATTTTTGCAATAGTTATCGGATGATCTAATGCTATGTTAGATGGTTCGAGTCATCATACGGAACGAGTATATATTCTCGTACATGATTTCAGATTATTAGCTTTTTTAGGCAAGGTGCTGTTCAAGGAGATGGCTACTTTCTCCAACCCTGCAGTGAATGATCTCCATCACGCCCTCCACTTCTGCGACGACTCTGGTCACTCTTTCAACATGACTCGGCAAAGTGAGGATATGGACATTTGGGCCGGCGTCAGTCCCCGCATATGCTGGTATGCCATCATCACGAAGACTATTCACCTTACAGAAGATGTCATGTGTCGCCTTGGACCAGTAATCCAATCGAGGTGTTGTCTTGAGGCAAACCTGTCTGAAAAGATCATTTTCTTCCTCATATCCTACTCCAAGCTTTACAATATCTCTTGCTGCCATAGCAGATCTCATTTGTTCTATATGTTCACTCGAAGTGCTTGTAAACATGGAATATAATGACACTGGACAAGTTTTTTTTGACAGAGTCATTCCATCAACTGAGCTTACCTTTTTAAGATCAGAGCTAACTACAGCTATCACATTCCGGATATCCCAGTGATTTTCGTCGAAGAGCTGCTTTGCGTACGAGGAGTCATCACTATTGCCTTTCTGCCATACAACTGATCCTCCAAACACAGAGCGTGAAGCAGAGCCGCTTCCCCTTCTTGCCATGACTGACACCAGTTTTCTATCGGCAGTCTTTCCAACTAGGCCTGCAAATGCTTCAGCCATTGCTGATGCGCTTGCCGCTGAGCCTGCCAATCCACTGCCTATGGGAAATGTTTTTCTTGTAATGACCTCGACCTTTTCCTGAAATCCAGTGTATGCCCGCATTATGTCAAGGTGACGAACGAAGTGTGTGAAAATCTCGCCCTTGTCCTCTATTCCATTGATAAAAACCCTATCACGTTCTGCTGAGCGTATTGTTCTGAGGGTGATTATGTAGTCAAGAGGATGATTTATTCCTTGTAGGGTGATAGAGAGGCTAGATCTAGTAGGTATGCGAAGCGTGTCGTCTTCATTTCCCCAGTATATAACCAGCGCCTTATTTGGATGCGAAAGAGCGGTTTTTATCATGTAAGTCTAGGTTGAATCTTTCACGTTGATAGTCAATAAATAATTTTTTTGCCCCTCTTTGTGGTGCTACGGTGGCTCAGCAGATGAAAGCAAACTTGTCACAATAGCGACTTTCAGAAGCCGACTATTGTTGCTTATTGTGTCTGTACGGACTTTCTATTATTACCTTGTTTGCGTCAAAAAGTCTATAATAGCGGATTTGGTGTCTTGATGATGTTATAAAAGCACGTGATCTCCACCACTGTCAAATTCAAAGTGCTCGCACGAGGTATTTTCTCTGCTCGTACAGATTGTGAGAGGCATTGACAAAAAGTAGTATCTCGAGCGTGAATTATCACCGTCAGCACATCAATTTATAGGATGATGGCGGATCCTTTCTCTCGATAAGAGAAATAGAATAGGGTGAAGGTATCCAAGAGAATTATAGCTTATATCTTTTCAGAACCACTCTTGTCTAATCTTTTCTGTAGGTGATGCCATCTTCACTGGTTGTTGTAGTAGTAGAATTCTGTCTTCTGTTTCTATTGTCTACGATTGTGATTATGGCTCCCACTATGAGGATGACAACCCCTACTGCAGCCAATGCTCCACCTGTGATTATCATACCAAGCCCTGCTGCTCCCATCATGCTATTAATATCAGGTTTTCCATCTTGCCCTACAAATGACATGTATCCAAATGCTCCGCTAACACTAACAGGTTTCGTTCCAAGGTTTGATACTGTTATGATATAGGCTCCGGCTACATCTGGCTTGAAACTAGTAAAGAACGAATCGCCAAATTCATTGCTGCTTATTACTCTTCCGTTAGGGTCTGTCACTACTTCTTTCAAGCGTATGTCGGAAGAGGGCGCCGAGGGTGGTACTTGCGTTTGTGGTTGTTCCCCGGTTCGGTCAATACCAATTGCTAGAGAAATTGGACGATCTAACTGATGGACTTCAATTCTTGTATCTAACGATTTTCCTGGATCTATTGAAGTCTTTGCTACCATTGTAGTATCTCTCAGGAAAGAGCCAGCAAATGGAATAGCCCATACCGCAGATATGATAATTCCTGCTACCAATAAGACTGCACCAGATATCAGAATAATATGTCCACGTTTCATCTTCGTATCAATCTCCTTTTCGAAGTGAGGATCTCACTACCAGAGAGAAAGC
>JALZFN010000145.1 GCA_030861545.1 Thermoproteota archaeon
GAGCATATGCTTATTGAGATCGGTTGCAATTCAGATAAAGAAACCAGGATATCCTGTATCAGCGCCTTTTATATTCACCATTGAAGCTGATTACATAGCGCGCAAAAGAAATTGAGGAATCCAGAACAGCTGTAGTGAGCTCATAAGGACAAAATCCCCGGCAAGAGCGAGTAGAGAAGAGAAATCCCCTCCGGAGGTTTTGAACCCTTATTCTGCATTTTTGTGTAATTTGCGACTATCCAGCCAGCTGGCAGCCTTTACAACACACAATGCTTATCGAGCAGCGAGAGCTAATTAGTTTCAAGGTCATTTGGTTCTTATCGTTGTCCTGATCTATTCATGATCGGAAAAGTAGAAATGAATGAATGAAAAAGGACGAGCTCACCTTTTATTTCAAAAGGCTTGCAATATTCTATGTCGATGGCTTGAAAGGACTGGCTGGAAACCTCTTCCCTATTTTAGGTAGCATCTTGCGGATTTTTAAAAGTGGACCGGATGTTTGTCGGCCGAAAGGGAACAGAATTCACCAGATGATAGAAGCTCACTTCAACGCGTTGAATTAATACCTGTGCACCTAACTATCTAAAACCTAAAATCCTGCTCTTTTTAGTTTGGAACCACAATTGGGGCACGCTGCCTGGTTGTGTTTGGTTCCACAGTTCATGCAGTAGTAGTTGATATTTTGCTTCCCAAAGGCTGAAGATGATCCAAAAAAGCTCCACGCGTTTAGCCCCATTTTTCTCATCTGTCTCTGACGGATAAAGTAGTTAATTCCAAGGAAGACTCCTATTATGGCAATAATATCAAATGGAAATGGAAGAATGAAAGCGAGAGTAAGGCTGATTGCAATAGAGATTCCTATCCAAATCAATTGAACTTGCAAAAATCGTTTTACGTTTGCATCCAATGATAATCATAAGCTCTACCAGTTAAAAGGGTTTGCGTAGTAATCTTGCGGGGAGCTTTCATTGTTCTTCTGTTGGATAATCCAATGTCGATACTCGTCCATGGTCTTGTTCTGAAAGGATTTGGCGCCGCTCCTGAAAAGTTATATTTGTCTTACAACGATGATAGGCACTGATACTAACGATTTTATTGCTACATGTACCATAAGCACCAAGATGCCTTTCAGTTTCGAAAAAATGGACGCGATTTATTACTTTAAGGATTAAGTGTTGACCTGTGGTATGCTTTTACATAATCCTATGTTTCAATTATATCGGTGAAAAAATTTTTGAATCTTATTAAGAATTTGTGAACCGATAATCTTTTGAATTCCAGGCTCTTTCTATAATAGAAGTGAAATTCCTGTTCGTATCTCTTGAAGCTTTAAGCATCGATCTTGCCTATGCCATACGGCAGGAAGGCAATGATGTCAAATTCTTTATCCAGAATTCGACAGAAAAAGATGTCGGAGACGGTTTTGTAGATAAGGTTGATTCATGGGAGGACCAGGAAGACTGGGCGGATGTTGTTATTTTTGATGACATTGGCTTTGGCAAGACAGCAGAGAAATTGAGATCAGAAGGCAAGAAAGTCATAGGAGGAAGCTTATATACAGACAGGCTTGAAAACGAGAGAGAATTTGGACAACAAGAGCTTGCGAAGGCAGGCGTCTCTGTTCTTCCAAACTGGAATTTTTCTAACTTTGATGATGCCGTACGTTTTGTTCACAGCAACTGTGGTAGATACGTAATAAAACCCAGTGGGAAAGCACAGAACGAAAAAGAACTACTCTTTGTAGGTCAGGAAGCGGATGGCAATGACGTTATCAATGTCCTTGCGCACTACAAGAAGAATTGGTCTAACAAAATAAGAGTATTTCAATTGCAGCAGTATTCCTCAGGCGTCGAGGTTGCTGTGGGGGCATTCTTTAATGGAAAAGAATTCATCACTCCTGTAAACATCAATTTTGAGCACAAGCGACTATTTCCTGGGAACATTGGCCCCAGCACGGGCGAAATGGGGACTCTTATGCTATGGCTCCGTAAAAGCAAAATTTTTGAGCTGACGCTTGAAAAAATGAAAGAAAACCTTAGCTCCTCAGGTTACATTGGTTACATCGATGTCAACTGCATAGCTAATGGAACGGGTATATACCCTCTGGAGTTTACATCGAGGTTTGGATATCCTACAATATCTATCAACATGGAAGGTGTCATAAGCAAGTGGGGTAAATTGCTCAATTCGATTGCGAGCAGCGAAAATGCTGAGCTCAAAACAAAAAGCGGGTTTCAGGTTGGAGTCGTGATCGCTGTCCCGCCGTTCCCATTCAATGATGATAGGACGTTCAGAAAGTTCTCAGAAGAGGCTACTATACTTTTTAAAAATCAGAACCTCAACGGCATCCACCTCGGCGAAGTGAAGCGAGAAGGCAACGATTGGCGGATCGCTGGGAGGTCCGGATACTCACTTGTCGTGACAGGCTCCGGAAATACTACTGCAGAAGCAAGAGAGCAGACATACCAAAGAGTAGCCAACATCATGATACCAAATATGTTCTATAGAACGGACATTGGAAGCGGTTGGGTTCGAGACAGTGATCTGTTACTCTCTTATGGTTATCTACAGTAAAAGATTAGGCACAATTGCAGTATACATCTGAGCCAATGGCTGTAGTGTCGCGGAAGTAACTGGGTGATTGAGAGATCATATTTGAAAGCGTATTCATGTTGCCCTATGCATGGGTTTTCTTCAATCTACGCGATAACGCCGGATCGCCTTCGAAATGCGTGAACAGTAAGGATTTGATGATCACATAGCAGTAGCTTTCCCTTCAAGTCCTGGTTGTTTTTATGAGGAAGTCCCCAGGGTTGAGCGGCGCACCACAAGTAGTGCAACAGTTAGCCGACTGACTTAATATCTCCCTTACTGAGCGAAGCACTTTCATCTTATGTATTACGGAACTGCACTTGTCGCATACGATGCTTACGAACATAAACTAACAAATCATTCATCAAATAATACGGGTACTCTGAAGTAATGTTAACAAGACATGCAGATAGTATTGGCCATCTCGACAATCTTCTTGGCGAGCATGTCTAACGCAGTTGACTGTTCGGTTTTAATAGCTGGAGTCATCAGAATTCTGATTTCTATCCACGAAGCATAGGACTGCCACCACTATAATTGCACTAATTCTAGATCTCGCCTCACGCACGATGTCCAAGGCCAGGATACCGCATAAAGCGATCCTTCTCACCATCAGCTTCGGCTGTATTTGCAAATATTGACAGAGAAGGGATTGATTGCAAAGGAAGACAAAGGCAATGCTTACAGAACTACACAAAAGGACGCATTTTCTTGAGCTCTATCGATAGCTTGAACATTTTCTTCCTAACTTGATGCAGAAGCAACGAATTCATGCTGCCTACCCCTTTAGGCAACCCAAGATAAAGCCTGCAGCAAAACTGCCTGTTAGCGGGACGCCAAAGTTCATCATCGTCGGGACAACCTGGCTGTCAAATATGGAGGAAACAAGGCCCGCACTATTGGTGGAAATTTCTGCAATAGCCTTATTTGACATTGACGTAATACTTACCCAGTCGACACTTATCAGTCCCTTGTAGTTTAGGTATGTCAACGCTGCGAGAAACAGGCCGGTCAAGCCAAGTATGATCTTTATTCCTTTTTTTACAGCATAACCGATTAGAAATCCCGATAATCCGCCTGAAGAAAGAGAAGTCAGCATAAAACCCAAATCGTATGCCAAGTCGCTTTCTTATTTTGAGTCATTTTTAAAAGATCCAATGGCAAGCTGCGAAAACAAGCCAGTCGATCATATATGACAAATCATCCATTCACAGCGGCTTCTTCAAAATATGTTAGTAATTAAATATAAATACAAAATAAGAGATTACGAAGATTTGTTCGCCCAGGTCACTACTGTAAATGTGCTTACTGCGGAGCCCACTACGCCTGCTAGGATAGCCCCTAGTACGGCTTGATCTATGACGATCTGTGGGAGTATGTTGCCGAGCCACGATACTAGGCTTGGCACAAGTACATAACCGACTGAACCTATTGAGAAGCCCAGTACCCAGAAAATAAATATTGCCAATCCTCTAGACATGCGGGATTCCCTCGGAATTTACGGCCCGAAAAAGATTCATGCTTCTGTAAGATGTAGGTGATCTAATAAGACCAATAGTCAATATTTGTGGATTAGTAGTTCTTCGTAAAACAATCCAAAAATTAAATATCTCATTCAATCTCCCTTTCAGATCGAAGATTACTTGGACCAGCATAAGGATAATTTAGAGCTAGGTTAAATTTATGCAACATTGCAGTATAAGTTAGATATATGATCTTTTACAAGGAAATGATTTCCTTAATATTTCCAGCAGATTCACTTAGAAGTATACTTGATCGGCGCCACGGAAAATATGCATTATTGTTCTGTTCCCTAGTCGACGAGGCCCAAGGCAGGAGATGGCAATAGGTATGGAAGAAGGCGTTGCTCTCTTTGCAGATCGTGCAAATTACAATAACGCCAAGCCCTCATGCCCGGAATGCACTTCCCGTCTCATTTTTGATGTGCAACATGGAGAATACATATGCCAATCGTGTGGTTATGTCGTCCTCGAGAAGATCGACTATTGCGGCCATGAGACTCATTCGAACAACTCTGAGGAAAGGTTAAAGAACATGCGTGGCAGCGGGAACACGAGTTTCCTGCTAATGAACTATGGGCTTCAGACAGAGATTAGCCTGTCAGATAGGGATTATAACGGTAAGCCAATCAATTGTACGAACGCGGAATGCATCGCAACGGTAAGGAAACTGCATGCTCGTCTTAAGGCATCGTCAGAAGAAAGAAGGAT
>JALZFN010000313.1 GCA_030861545.1 Thermoproteota archaeon
TCAAGTATGACATAATCTCTTGCAAACACAAAGCCAATATGCATTATTGATCCTTTTTGAAATACAATCACTATTTGAGCTTGAATCTCGCTGCCTAGGAAAGAAATTTTCCCTTCTTTGTATGCAATAACCAGCTCGTCAGGCTGAATAAAGAGAGGCATATTTGCTCTCTTGAGCTTTTTCTTTTCGCGCATATAGTTTAGCATCTTTATTACCAAATCTAAATCATGATTGGTGTCCGGAAGTACAATATTTTCTTGATATGTAACTACATCTTCGCCGTCAATACTTCTGTTATTGCCAGCACTCAATTTGTAATACTGTGTAGATTTTTTTACTATTTTTGCAATTCTGAAAACAACCGGCAATTTATTCCATTGAGGATTGAATTCTGCCATTGAATCTAGAATTTCTTCTATTATGCATTTAAAGGATGAAATATCATAGGGGGTACCTGATTTTTGCTTGGCAATAATTCTCCTGACCTCAGTTTTGACAGATTCCAGATCTGTTATGTTTTTTCTGAAAAATGGCAATTCATCTCACCTACACTAATTGTATACGATGAGCGCATAAACCCCATCCTTATATGCCTTATATATGCTGATTACCTTTTTTAATCTAGCCTATCAGTTCAAAAAATATTGAAGCCTTATCACTAAAACTATCAAGCAGCCTCTCCATGAAAGACTTTTACACTCACAATATCTTGAATTCTATAGGGATTTCTATTCGTGCAATTGCTGGAGGATTCTTCTAATATAGGAACAATCAGCCTAATCCAGAGCCGACTATATTCTCTTGCAATGCTTGTTTAAAGCTTATGATTGTTCTGTAAAAATGGAAAAACACAAATTTCGACATCATGTCTGTTGCCAATCCTATCTTCGTTGCAGCTAAGTAGGATGGCGCTGCCTTAGGGATTTGCCTCTTGGCGTTAGTAATGACTACCACTCTTGTTTTCAGATCTGGAGGAGAAAGAATAGTCTATCTCCATACACATTGCATTCTGGTCCTTTTATTGTTGTTCCTTATTGTGGTTTGTTAGTTTTCCCCATTGGCCAATAGAGCAGGCATATAGTATCTTAGCCATCCCAGCCAGGTGTTTAGAAGTATATTCAGTACTATGTAAAAATGGATCATGCCGTGGTAAGCTATGCATGATAAGTTTGATAGTCCAACGAGAAGTAGAGATATGATAGTGCCAGATAATTATAAATAAGAAAATTACTAATCTACTACATATGAGGATAAGGAATATTCCGCTGAATATGATTGATGTTGCAAATGAAAATGTTCGAAGGGATTATTCTTTTGGTGAAGATGATAAGGATGAGCTCATAAAGGAACACCTTGGAAAATTTGATCTTCTGCAACCTATAGTAGTGCGCTTTGACAACGAAAGCAAAAGATACAAGCTATTGATAGGACGGAGGCGCTATTTTGCGTTAAGCGCGAAGGGAGAAACGAAAATCCCCGCTGTTATTACTGAATTAGAGGGAGCCGAAGCTCAGGCGGCTTCACTGTTTGAGAATTTGATACGCAAAGATCTGTCCCCGCTTCAAAAAGCTCGAATGGTAAAGAAGCTAGTTGATTCTACAAAAGGCGGCATCACGGCGGTGTCAGCTAAGTATGGCCTCCCAAAGAGTACTGTTAGCGAATGGCTAAGTATTGTCACTCTTCCAACCTTGCTGCAGAAGAAGATAGAGAAGGGCGAGATTACCTCTTATGAAGCAATTCGGATCGCAAGGCGGCCAAAACACATACAAGAAAAGTTGATTATTGCCGCAACTAAAGGACGGCTCCAAGAAGAAATGTCGAGAGCAGGTGTAAAGAGGGGAGCGCCCAAAGGGCTGTTAACGATTAGGCTAGTCTTCGATCCCAGACACAAACCAGACAAACAACTGTGGGATAGAATTAACGAAAAGGCAGACAGAAATGGCCTTGAGCCGACTGACTATGTCAGAGAGGTACTTGTGAGGCATATACATCATAATGCCAATTAGATAGTTCGGCAGCCGAACACTAGATTCAGTTAGTAATTAGAGCCACGGATTTTCAAACATGATATTATATACACAGTATTTGGAGCTAGGCGCGCAACCAATAGCATTCAAAAAGCGTAGATTACGAGTATAGATTTGAAAAATAAAAATCATGCATAAACTTTTTGTTTTGCAAAGGAAATGAAAAACGTAAACTACTTAGAAATACTTAAAAATATTAGTATTTCTTATGTGGTTGAGCAGTAATGGGAATGGAGTTTTATGGTGACTCGTACAAAGGCAATGACGAACCCATTTTTGTGGGAATTCCCACGTTTCTAAAGTTGCCTTGGCTTAGAAGCCAGCAAGAGCTAAAAAAGGTGAAGCCAGATGTGGCGATTGTTGGAGAGCCATTTGACTTTGGAACAACAATCCGCCCAGGTGCCAGATATGGACCAAGGGCTATCCGTGCCGCCTCTACAGTTCCATCACCACCATACGAGCACTTTAACATTGAAACGGGCGTGGATCCATTTGGAGTCTTCAGAACAGTAGACTATGGAGACGTGGTAGTGTCCCCAGGTGACGTTGTGGAGTCACACAGGAGGATGACTGAAAAGGTAAAAGAAGTACTAGACATCGATGGGATCCCTGTAATGCTTGGTGGAGACCATTCGATCACCTTTGCGAATGTTCGTGCTTTTGCCAAGAAGTACAAGAATATAGGAATGATTCACATTGATACCCATGCCGATTGTGCACCTCAAGGACTATGCGGTTTCAAGTACGACCATGGAGCGCACATCAGAAGAATCATGGAACTGGGCTGCCTAAAGGGTAAAAACTACACTCTGATAGGTCCAAGAGGATACTGGCCCGGACCGGATCTGTACAAATGGATGGCAGATCAAGATTTTCAATGGTTCACCATGTTGGATGTAGAAGAGCTCGGAATTGATCAGATCGCAAAAGAAGCAGCCGATAGGGCCAATGACAACGTTGATGCAGTTTACATAAGCTGGGACATTGACACATTTGATCCAGCTTATGCTCCAGGAACAGGAGAACCGGAGCCAAACGGGCTGACCTCAAGAGAAGGCATGAGGCTGATGAGGCTGCTTTCAACTTCGTTCGATCCAGACAGGTTTGCGTTTGACCTTGTGGAAGTAGCACCAAACTACGATGTCAGTGATGTAAATTCATACAACGGCGGAATTACATCAGGGCTAGCCAATAGGCTTATTGTCGAACTCTTGGCGGGGTTGTCGCTAACAAAGAAAGGTATGACTGAAGGCAAGCCAGTAAGACCTAAGTTCTACCGCGGTACGGGACACACGTATGACTTTGGAAAGACTACGAGGCACAAAATACCAAAGAGACCATCTCTGAATTATCATTCAAAGGCAAAGGTCTCAGCACGATAATGATCCGTATCATAGTGATGGTAAAAGGAGAACCAGATGCTGCTCCTTTTACTCAGACTTTTTTTTATGCTGATAAATCTGATGAGCGAGTTTTTTTTAACTCCGTGAGTATGATCAAGGAAAAGCTTGACAAAAATTTTAGAATAAACGTTAATGAGTCTATTACAATTTATTGTGCATATATCGTTAACGAACTACGTAATCGCAAGCCTGCAAGAGCTATCGAGAAGAATGCGCAAAAGATTTTACCCGTCGACAAGGTAATGATTGGAGTTCCTGAGACTCTAAGACAAGTTGCTTTTGAAGCAAAAATAGACAAACTGCCAAATAAGCGCATTATCCTCAAGCAGCCAATTCCTACAAGTAATTATGTCCTTGCTGCAAAAATTAGAGAGTGATGAGGAAATAGGGACAATGGACTTTGGTGTTGAAGAGATTTGAAATGCTGCTGGAGTCTATCGAGATTCCATTCCCGGAAGATACATGAAACTGCTGCTTTATTCAAGATAGTCCCCTTTGCCTTTGTCACAGGGATTAGCGGCTTCTTAATGCCAACGGTTGCATGCCCATGACGGCTACGGGCATACGTCCAAGGGACGAACATACCATGTTATGCATAGACGTCATAGACTTCATATTCATCATGAAATGTATCTAGAGGATCTCTGATCACAAAGACAAATCACTTGTTGTAAGACTGC
>JALZFN010000043.1 GCA_030861545.1 Thermoproteota archaeon
ATGTGACACATTACGCGACAATATCACATTCAGCGACAAGGATGCTTCTGTCAGTTTGGAGCCGACAATCGCACACCGCGTGGTAATAAGATTCAGACATAATAAAATGAAATTATCAGACAAAATCACTAATACGGATCCGGCCTATGACAAGGTAGATGGTATGGGCATAGCAAAAACAATCACTCAGGATGTATACATCCAAGAATCCCAGGCGCAGGAGGACACCGAGTCAGCTAGAGTCGCTGCAAAAATGCTAAATGAATTTACTGTTCAGGTTGTGAAACTGCTAGGCGATCACCCAATCAATAGAGCCAGGATAAGCTCTGGCAAAAAGCCCATGAACTGCATTCTTGCACGCGATTCAGGCAACAGGTATCCAAACTTGGAGTCGATGAGCAGAAAGTATGGCATAAGCGCAGGATGCATAGTTGATATGCCAGTTGAGATCGGAATAGCCAAAGTACTTGACATAAAGATTTTTCATGCTGGTGAAATCTCTGATTACGAGAAAAAAGCAATAGTCGCTGCAAACAGCCTCAAGTCAGTCGATGTAATTTATGTTCACATCAAGGGGCCAGACGAGTTTGGGCATGATGGCGATGCAAGAGGTAAAAAGAAGAACATTGAGGATATCGATAGACGATTCTTTGGTACACTCAAGCGGGACTTGAATTTGGACGCAACTATAGTAGTTTGCGGAGACCATTCCACTCCATGCATAAAGAAGGGGCACAGCGACGATCCTGTCCCGCTACTGATTTCTGGCAGCAGGGTCAAGGGGGACGGGAGCGAACGATTCACGGAGAATTACGGTAAACATGGTAGGTTGGGCCTCATGATGGGGATAGATGTGCTTCCAACTACTATCGACATGATTACTTAAAGCGACATGCTCATAACCTGCCACAAGTATTTCCTATAGTATGCAACAAGGACGAGTCCGACTATCACAGGCGTAATTCCATACTCAAGATACCCAAAAACTATTAGAAAAAGCCCTAAGATGAACATTGCAAGCCCCACGAGAGGATTCACGTACTCAAATTGCAAGTCCACAAGGACGTTAGACATTCTAAATCTAAAAAAGCCTTTGCGTTAGCTTGATTTATGACATAGTAGTGTCTTAACTTCTGAATGTGCTATTGGTGCATGTAGAAGTTTAGATTCTACTGGACACACTCACCTAACCTTCTCCCCTACGGGGGATTGAACCGGCCTGACCTCCTCTTGTGGTCGCGAGGCGCCTTAGCAACGCCGCCGCTGAAAACCTTAGATCCTACAAGACGGCTTATCCTGTCGGTCATTGGTATGGCAGACGCATATGGCGTTCTCACGGGACCCAGTAACTCTATCACTCTGCCAATCCTCTTGCCTGATCCGTCAATCAGCAGCTGGCCGGGCTTGACTCTGTCTGCACTGGCCGGATTTAATTTTACTATTAATCTACCGCTTCTTGCAAGGTGCATGACTTCTCCGACATCATCGTATGCTTTGGTAAGAGGCATATTCTGATCACTTTCATAACCCTTCATGACATATTATTTTTTTTATTTTGGTTAGCAATATTTCGGTAATGTCGGCTGAAAGTTTTCTATGATTCAAATATGTTTATTTCCTGCCGGCTTTTTGTGAGCTCCTTCTCCGGAGCAACAACTTGTCCGCTACTGCATCAATCATCTGAGACTTTTTGAAGCCTTCCTTTTTTGCCACCATAACATACCCCGATCTGGTGAACGATCTACGCGGGAACCTTGCATCACTATTTATGGCTTCATCGGATAACTGCAACCCGGCCGCCCTTGCTGCTTCAGCTAATTCCTGAATGGTAGGATCAAAGACTCCCCGATCATGGTTCACCCTCCGCCCTTGGCGCCTCTTTAAATTCTTGTTAAAGTAGTCAAGCCACAGTATCTGGTGATCATAGTCTTTCAAGGGAGATTCAACTCTATGGTATATTTTGGCAGTTTTATAAATAATATTACAAGCGCCACTTGCTGCACTTCACCTTGCCTGCCAGTGAAAGGCGTCGTCTGAGCAAAAGTGCGCGCTCCAAGTATTACCGTTCTTAAGCACATAAGTGATCTCAAGAGTATAAAGTTTGTTATCAGAGGTAGTAGTAGATGTGCTCTTAGGGCTAGCAGTTGCTGCCCGCTCATATATTCCTGTGCCACCTTCCATCCAGCTCGTCGGAATCCTCAACTCGCCTAGCCATCTTTTTGGCTGTTCAGTGTCTTGAGCGAAAGTTGTCGAGGTTGATGTCTGGCGCCTTATCTCGCTCGCAATAGCAGGATCGAACCTCCCAAGATTTTCTCGCTTGGAGTTGTTAATGAGCTGGCAGGTAACTGACGTTACATCCGCTCCTAAATCAACTCGCAGCAATAGCCGTCCTGATTCAAGAGAGTTGAGTGACTCAGCAGGCGCAGGCTTGCAGTAAAACTCTGCCGCATATGGGCATCATTCCCTGTCCGGCGGATCCGGACCGTCCCACGATAAATCCATAGAGAAAAGAGAATCCTTGTTGTCTCTTAACCGTTACTGAAGGAAGAGAATATCACTAACTTTGTGTTGTCGTTGCCTTGACTAAAATAGCGTTCACCACTCCATCTTGTCCGGGGCGTGAGACATCATCCGCTGCCCCACTCTCGGTCTCGATCAATGCACCCTTACTTATGACCCCTCTTCTTTCATAGTCCTTGTTTGCTGGATTCTTTGTCACTGTCAGGATCTTAGATTTGGTGGCTTTCTTGTTCTCCTGATCGATTATGTTAGCAAATTCAGCAGTCTTAAAAGCTACCTTGA
>JALZFN010000050.1 GCA_030861545.1 Thermoproteota archaeon
CGCTATAGTAGCAGCGCTGGCATTGCCGGGAATTGTAGAGATTACAGTGGGTACTATTCAACAACAACAACAAGAAGCAGAAGCTAAAGGGTGCAGAACAAGTATAGCATTTAACGCTTCACAGGGAACGATGCTTCAGGCCCTAGTTGTAGTAAAATAGAGCGAGATACACACATAGAGACACACTGACAAACAACCCGTTCCCCTTTTTTTCTTTCTTCCTTTCTTGCTGTTTTCTTCCTCTCTTTTCTTTGAAAAATTCTTGACACCAAAATGTTGTTTCTATAAAACTCAGAGGTCCATAGAAGTACGAAATTTAATACTTTCATAGGTCATATACCTGTCTCTGTAGAGGTCGTCCTAAGATTTTTTCAGATTAATCTGTAGCAATGCATTAAATTATTGTATTCAGATATTCATTAGCTAAAGGAATCTGCCTGTTCATCATATGGAAAAAGTTTCCAAACTGGAAAACTTAATGAAGAGCGCAGACAAAAGAGAGGGCAAGGACGCCTATGGCTCATTTTGTTTGTGAAGACACTAATGAGCTGGTTTGCAATGCACCCGTGTGATCAACATGGGAAACCAGGGCCCAACCCTCTCTGAAACTTTAAAGATCCAATAATAGCTTAAATGTTTTTCTCCTGAGGCTTTGGAATTGAGACTTTGATATTTAAGTGTAGAGTGCAGGCTTTGTAGAGATGGTAAACGTATCGGCTAGCCATAGCAATATCCGCAAAGCAGAACAGTTCAGCTATTGCGGCTTTTATTGTTTACTTGTAATTTTTACAACTTTCATTTAGAAAGTAGGTAATGAACTTGATAAATAATATCATGTGCCAGCCTAACCGGGGAATGGTAAGAAGCAACAGTATTGTTAGAGACACTTTCGATAACGACGACGTTCAAAGCATAATAGAAAGAGAAGAACATGAAAATGGCAGTACAATTCTCAAGTGTAAAATATGTGGAGCTAAATTTGATAACTCTGATGCATTTGAAGGTCATATTGCGGCAGGACATATTTCTGCTAGCAATCCATACGAAGATAAACCATCGGGTATAGGACATTTCGCTAATACTCCTTACAGGTGTGATGTTTGCGGAAGAGGGTTTCCAACAAAAGAACAATATGATATTCACAGGCTCCAGCACTAGAAAGTAATCCATCGATATGGACGAACCAGAAAATTGACGCTAGTTTAACGTTAAAAGTCATAAAAACGAGCGCTAATTCCAAAGCCTAAAATTCTAACCATTTGTTAAGATTATAAGTTGAACAACTACTATGTCTTAGTAGCCTCCGATCAGGATCTGGCGGGTATGACGATGACAAACTATCTTCTAAGCAGCGGCGAATTTGCAAGTGAGGGTAAGAAGGACTATGGTGAGTCATATAGGTCGCCGCGTCACAATAACATCGAACTCCATATTACATCTGGCGGTTTGCTCAACCTAGAAAACCTTGATGATCTCTATCCAGATGCAGGTGTGTTTATTTTCCTTTCAAAGCACAAGTCCGACAGCGGCATTCCAACGCTCACATGCCACTGCACCGGCAATTTTGCTGAGGACAATGCATATGGCGGAAGACCGCGCGAGTTAGCAATATCTTATCCGAGCTTACAGAAAGGATATCTGAAGGCGATAACTGCTGCATGGCAAAAGGTTCCACAATATGATATTACCATAGAAGCTACACATCACGGGCCGACATCGCTGAATAAGCCTGTATTATTTGTAGAGTTAGGATCATCAGAAAAGCAGTGGATCGACAACAACGCAGCAGCAGTGATATGCGACACACTGCTTGAAATGCTCGACAAGGATATCGACTATTGTGATAAGGTTGGCATAGCCCTTGGGGGTACGCATTATCCGACCAAATTCAATAAACTCTTGCTGGAATCAAAATTTGGTCTTGCAGCTGTGGCATCAAAGCACAACCTCCAAGCAGTTGACGAGAAGATACTAAACCAGATGGCAGAAAAGAGTATAGAGGAGGTGACGTACATTATACTGGACAGCAAAGGCTTGGGAAGCCAAAAGGACAGGATAATGAAGATAGCCAAAAAGACTCATCTTGAGCTTTACGAGGTCTAGATGCACCGTGTTAAATACCACTTCCTACCATTACGTATGACATGAAGAAGCAGCCACTAGAGGCGATCGACGTTTATGACGTAC
>JALZFN010000057.1 GCA_030861545.1 Thermoproteota archaeon
GGTATGAATGTACTCTAAGACGTAGTTAAAGAGTACTTCTAGTTAAAGACACCGTGCAGCTAAAAATGACGAGTCAAAAATAATCTGTCATCTTTGCATTCGCTGTTTCTTTTATGAGCTCTAATAACTTCTTCCTTTGATGGGAGGGTGGCCTAACGCCGGTTATCATTTGCAAAAATTCTAGTTCTTGATCGGTCATGCCAAGATTTTCAAAGTAAATCTGGTTAAAGATTATCTTTTGGAATATGTGCTCTAGCGCTACAAGCCGGCTATAGGCTTTTCCACTGCTCCCGTCCCCAAGCACTTTCGCTAGGCTTGTCTTCTGCAAATTGTATACCCCACTTGAGACAACATGGTCAAATGTTGAAATGACTTCAAAGCAGTCCTCAATGCCGGTGTAGCATATTATCGTAGCGGGTAAGAATTTCCTAAGTGCACGGGCTAGTTTAGAATGGTTCTTATCAAAGACGAGTATGGATAATCCAAAAGCTAAAATTGCTTGTAATATTTGCTTTGGAAGTCTCTCGTCTAAAACATCATCGTCTGACTTGAGTTCTATCGGATAAAATCGAATGCAATCTATTCTGCACTTTTGATGATATGCAAGGTGCCTAAGCAGCTGTGTCCGTACAATAATGTTGTCATATTGGGAGCACACTTCACCTGCGTTTGGTTCCTTTGTGACGGCCGCTATTAAGAGGTCGAAGTTACGAAAGCATGCCTCCTCCACTACCCTTATTTCAGAGGTCGGTATGATGTCATTATTCTTGATATGATTGGATTTAAGTGAGCTGCAAAATAGCGATTTAAGCTGCCTCTCATTCATTGCACAACATTTCTTGCGTCCTTTGTTAATGTATCTTATCCTACTTTTTTTTGCATGCCTTTTTCATAGACCTTGCAAATTTCTCCAACTCTTGCAGCACTTTTTTTTCAGGTGAATCGGATAGTTTGTCAACAATGGAGCTTCCGATAATAATTGCGTCAGCGCCAGCATTTACCATTGATTTGGCCTGAGCTGGTGTGCTTATACCAAAGCCAACTGCGACTGGAACCTTCGTTCCCGCCGCTCGCTTTACGGCTTTGATTGTCCGCAGGGTATATTTATTAAATTTGTGGCGGGCACCAGTAATACCATAAACCGAGACGACATAGAGGAAGCCGGACGTTCTCGCAATAACTTTGTCCAGCCTTGACTCGGATGTATTGGGGGATACAAGAAATACCGTCGCAAGATTAAGTTTTGATGCGATTGCGGAATACTGGTCTGCCTCTTCGATGGGTAGATCGGGTAGGATAAATCCGTCGAAGCCATAGTTCTTGCTTCGTACCATAAATTTTTCCATGCTGGATCGGACAAGAATATTTGAATATGTCATTGCGAGAATAGGAAGCTTTGGATGCGACATTCTGACAATTCTTGCCAGCTGTAGAGCCTTCTCCGGTGTCATACCTTTGCTGAGTGCACTGTTTGATGCTGCTTGAATAGTAGGCCCATCTGCTATCGGGTCTGAAAAAGGTATACCAATTTCGATCATATCTGCGCCGCCTTTCACCAATGCAGTTATTATCTGCTGAGAAGTTTTAATGTCTGGATAGCCTGCTACTACGTAGCAAATAAGTCCACTTTCAGCTTTTTTTTCCAGATCAAAAAATTTTTCAGTAATTCTATCTTGCATGCTTGTTCTTTTTTCTCTTCGAGCTTTTTGTTGTGTCATTCAGATAATCTTGAACTATTTGGACATCTTTATCGCCGCGTCCGGAGAGGGTAATGACTATGATATCCTCCTTACTCATAGTCTTAGCAAGCTTCATAGCATATGAAATCGCGTGCGAGGGCTCAAGAGCGGGAATTATCCCTTCAAATCTTGACAATGAAAGAAATGCCATTATAGCCTCATGGTCTGTAGATGCAGCGTACCTAGCGCGCTTGATGTCTTTGAGCATTGCATGCTCGGGTCCGACGCCGGGATAGTCAAGACCAGCAGATATACTGTGGGTTTCAATGACCTGTCCATAGCTGTCTTGCAATAGACGAGTGAACATCCCATGTAGGATGCCTTCAGAACCGGCGGCAAGTGTAGCTGAGTGTTTGCCGGACCTGATTCCCTTGCCTCCTGCTTCGATACCATAGAGCATGACTCCGCTATCGTCAAGGAAGGAGTGGAATGACCCTATTGCGTTACTCCCACCGCCAACGCATGCTACAACTGCATTGGGCAATCTTCCCTCGATTTTCTGTATCTGGCTTTTTATTTCGCTTCCAATCACGCTTTGAAAGTCTCTTACCATCATCGGATAAGGATGGGGTCCTACTACCGAACCCATAAGATAATATGTTGTCCTTACGTTCGCTATCCAGTCGCGGATTGCCTCGTTTATTGCATCTTTTAGAGTTTTGCTGCCAGACTGGACGGGGTATACCTTGGCTCCCAAAAGATCCATCCTAAAGGCGTTCAGCTTTTGTCGTTCAAAATCCTTGGCTCCCATGTATATTTCTGCAGCAAGGCCAAGCACTGCACAAGCTATTGCAGTTCCAACGCCGTGTTGGCCAGCACCAGTTTCAGCTATTATCCTCTTTTTGCCCATCTTTTTCGCTAAAAGGGCCTGCCCAAGTGTGTTGTTTATCTTGTGTGCTCCACCGTGTAGAAGATCTTCACGCTTTAAGAATATCTTTGCGCCACCAATTTGTTTTGTCAGATTCTTTGCGAAGTAAAGTGGCGTAGGCCTGCCAGCATATTCAGTAAGATAGTATGAAAGCTCTTTTCGAAAGTCAGGGTTGAGTTTGTACTTGTCGTACGCAGATTCGAGTTCCTCAATTGCCGGGGCTAAAGTCTCCGGAATGTATTTACCTCCATACCTGCCAAATTTGCCGTCTATTGGATAGCTGCCCAGCAAATATGAGTACTGTTAGATTTCAAGGGATATTTTAAGGGATGTGGAGTTGCTGGAATGGATACTGACCGGACAGGTAATTTCTTTTCGTAATGGACACTAGTTATGGCTGTTCGTTCACTCCTTGATTCGCTATCAATCAATGCGCAGATCCGTCAGACTACAAGTAAGCCTGTGAATCAAATAATGTCTCTATTATAAGGGAGGTATGGAGGGAAACCATAGAAGAAGCAAGAGAAAAAATTCCCCGTCATCCTAGAGATGTCTATGCTGAAGGAAACCATGACCAAGATTGACCTTGCAGCGATGAACTCACGATAATTCGCTTCGCTGCCAAGTCTGCAGAGTGTATTCAAGCTGCTGTCAGGCCGACAGAGATTTACTGGAGCGACGGAGATAAAAACAGAGCGCTGGCGCGACGGCTGGTATCTGTCAGGACGCTCTGATGTTCCTGATGATACACCTG
>JALZFN010000098.1 GCA_030861545.1 Thermoproteota archaeon
GAATCAGCGGAGATGCCAACATATGCAGCAGTGTACCTTATGTGCAAAGGGCTTGCAGAGGCAAACTAGATGATATATGTTGTGGGCAAACCTCAGATTTGTTCTTTTTTATAAAGGCACTAACCGGGATATGTACATTGTAACTGCCTGTAACTAATTTCTAGTCCTGCAAGCTGATATGAATTCAGACCTGAAAACTCGATAACTGTTAATCTTCCATACGTTCTCTAATAACGCCTTACCCTTTTGTGTGAGGTAATAGACAACCGTATAATCGCCCCTTACCTTTAGGGGGTAGCTCTTCTTTTCTTTCAACGTAACCCTCTTTTAGAGCACGCCGGATTATGTGCTGCTCCCCAGAATACAATATAAAAATAGACTAATTTAACGTCTAATCACTGGGACATGACCATGCTGTTGGCGAACCCTGAGCATCATAATTAACTGGAATACATCCCCGTAACATGAGCTGATCTTGCTGACTTTCTGAATCGCTGCGAAAAAGTTGCTGGATGTTATACCATACTGTCACAAGGACAAGGAGGGCTATGACGATTATTCCTATAATGGCGGCTAAGCGCATTGTTGTTACTATTCATAATATTCATTGCTCTATTTGAAAGCGACTGTATTAGTCATGTCCTAGTCTGTCCACATATACAAGTCATAAAAAATTAAATCGACTCATAATAAACACATTAAAGGGCCTTGCTAGAAAGCTTACTGTTTGTGGGATACGTACAATGAAGATAAGGCCCCTCATGCAGATATAGGCAAAATTGCCCGAATCGCGCTCATTGCAGCTTTTGCGGCCATCATCCTTGCTATAGTAAGCAGTCAGTCAGTCAAGCTCATGATGAATGTGACTGAATTCGGGCAGCTGTTTACTAAGCCAGTGTATTATTCCTTCTTGTCTGGAGTGACGCTGGCTGCTATAGCCGTAGTTCGCGTCAACTTCAATACGCGCCGCTCTATTACGTGGTATGGTATCAGGTTAATAATCACCGTACTCCAGCTTGGCCAATACGAGTCTCACTCAAAGACATTGCAATATTCAGAATTCAAAATGGGCAAGGCAAGCTTCGCGGTCTGGCAGCTGACCAAGGTGATGCTCTTTGCTCCGATATTTGCTAACGTCGTATTCGGCATGACCCTTGACTATACAATCCATGGGAAGGACGTAGGACTCAGCTCTTTGCCGCGGATATTTTTGATTCCATTCACAGATGTCCCTATGGACGGAAGCTATGCCCGTGAAAATGTCGTACCGATGCTACCTGTACTTACGTTGCTGGCCCCCTCACTTCTTAACGCGGTTGGGATACGCCTTCTTCTATATGTCAGCGTCTCAGGAGGGGTAGATGTTGCCTCGCGTTACATAAGGGATAAGAAAGAGGGCAGGCCAAAGTACCTATCCTATATTTCAACAATAGAGATCATCGCAGGGATAGCCATATTTTGGACCGGCTTTAACATGTTCTTTTCAAGTATAGTTGATCATAACTCCCGATATATCGTGTCGATTACTGTAGCCCTTGGGGCGGCGTTTGTTGCTTATGGCCTTGTGGACAGAAGGCACGCAAAGGTGATACTATATCCCACAAGGAGGCTCATATATTTGCGACTTGTTACAGGACTTCTAGCCGTAGCACTGGCCAGCTCCATAATAGTGGTGAATAACAGCATTGCCGATGCAAATAAAATCCAATGGTATGGGCCCAATGTTGCACAAGAGATAGCCATCAACCGCTATATGCATGAGATAGACCAGATAGAATTGTCAAAATACGATATTAACCTCCCGTCAATTTCAACTCTAAACAATCAATCAACAGTTAGCCAAAACGCCGGTATACTAAACAACGTAAGGCTTTGGGATGAAACGAATGCCAGATCCAAGTTGAGCCAAGAGATTGGAAAGCGAAATGACATTGTACTTGCTAGCACGGACATATTGCATTTTGGAGGTAGAATGTACTGGGCTGGCACCACAGCACCGACCGTACCGGAGGGCACAACCCAGAGAGACAGATGGTTCAACGAACACATGGTATACACACATTCCGATGCGGGAGTAAAAATGCTTGATGCCAACACGGGGAATCTCACTGATTCAAATTCGTTCTTTAAGCAGCAGCAAATATACTATGGGATAAGCGGCGAATCCGGTCTATTTAGCAAGTCTTGGTCAGCCTATCCAGTCGACCGGACAGAGAGTTTTGAGCTTGGTGGGCATTTTTACAATGGCACGGGAGGTGTGGACATTATACCTCCGCTAAGCTGGTTCTTTGAGCCAAATTTCATGCTATCTGAGCCAACCGCGCCAATGCATGTAATGCGATACAAGGACATTCATCAGAGAATGGAACTCTTATATCCCTATTTCGTCTATGAGTTTAGTTTTGGCGGAACACCAAATACTCCCCAGTTTCAAAAGTTAGGTGCATATCCGGTAACAGATGGAACTAACACATACTGGCTGATGCCGCTCGTGGTGGCACTAGATGCCTCGCATGTTCCATGGAGTTCCGCTACACCGTTGAGCTTTATGCTCAAACTCGTGGGCTTTGCACTCATCGACTCCTATAATGGCACAGTACAAGTGTTAGTTACAGGCAACGATTACTTTTCTGAAATCTTTTTTGAAGAGTATAAGAGCACGGGAGCGACGAGGGACGTGCCAGGCTGGCTGCACGATCAGATAAAGTATCCTGAGGAGATGTTCATCTGGAAAGTATCAAAATTCGGCACATACCATGTCACTGATCCGAATGTATATCTTGCGGGTGCAGATTTTTACTCTTTCCCTGCTGACTCGTCAAATCAAGAAATTTCGCCATATTATGTCACAGCACAACCGCAAGGATTCGCAAAACCTACATTTGTAGGCATTCAGTACATGCAGCTAAAGGATTCGTCCTCAGAGGAACTTGTAGGGTACATTGCTGTTCAGAACAATCTTGAAAGTCTAGGCAACATGACATTTTATTCTATAGCTTCAAATTCTTCTGTCAAACTGATTGGGCCAGAGATTGCAAGAACTAGGCTAGTCAACGATAGTCAGTACAAAAGCATTAACGAACAACTAAAAACCAGCAGTTCGACGCCACCAGCACTCGGTGACACTCTTCTCTACAAAATAGGTGATAACGATGTCTACTTCATTCCAGTCATGACAAATAATGCCGAAAAAGTAGGAATTGTCGGTGCAGTGGCTGCGATCTCAGCTGACGGAACGTACTCTGTAGGTATAGGCAGTACACCTGTTGAAGCATTTCAGAAATATTTGCAGAAGTTCTCCAGCGTAACTGCTAGCAAAAGTCTTCCAGTAGCCAGTAACCAGACGGCACAAGAAAAGTTAGCCAAGAACCAGCAGCTAGAAAAAGTGTTCACTGAAGCAGGCCTGACTATCATCAAACCCACGGCAATCGATGCGCCGCTAGAGTTTAAAGAAGCACAGACGACCTATAGAACCCAATCCGACTTCGCTCAAGTGCAGACGGCTATCCATACATTTATTGAAAGATTTGTGCCGCACGGCGACCGAGTATTTGAATGGCAAAACGGCACGTCGATTAACTTTAGCGTGTTGCTTGAAGTTGATGGAATAGTAGAGAATCACTATATCTCAATAGAGGTAGGCAACTAGATTGGTAATTCTTGTAGTGGACAATACGTCACCATTCTCATCGAATATTCTAGCATGTCTTGATCATTTAGATAAGGTATATGTTTACAAGAGATTCTCTGAAGTAACGGATGCTGATGTCAATCAATGTGACAGGGTTATACTATCCGGTAGGCGTAAACATAATAGGCAGATAAATCTAATAAATTCCAGAATCATAAGGTATTGTAACTATTCTGGAAAGTCACTACTTGGCATCTGCTATGGAGCGGAGATAATAGCACTTACGCTTGGAGGCTCCATATGCAAAATGCCGGCGTACGTTCATGGCCT
>JALZFN010000123.1 GCA_030861545.1 Thermoproteota archaeon
CTTCGATATTGCCCTTCTCAGGCAGGTACCGAAATACTTCTTGACTGAAGCGGTATATCCCCGCATTGATCCATGAATTTGGGATTTCGGGCTTTTCAACAAATTCAAGCACTTTAGAATTTTGGTCAACTTCAACTACTCCAAATGGACTTCTGAGCGGAACCAGGGCAAGAGAGTCTGAGTTACCTACGAGTAGCCTGTTTGGATCGAGCCCTGTAAGGATATCTCCGTTTAGCACGAAAAAGGCATCCTGGTCAGAAACAAATTTTCTTGCATTCAAAAGTGCGCCGCCGGTGCCAAGCGGATTGTCCTCGACTGAATACACCACGCGGCAGTCAAATCTGGCGCCATTGCCGATATAGTCGATCATCTGCTCTTTCATAAATCCAACACACAAGACAAAATCCTTTATGCCAAATTTTCTAAGCCATCTTAGCTGCCATTCAATAATTGGAAGACCTGATACCTCTATCATTGGCTTAGGCCTTGTGTCAGTAAGCGGCCTTAGTCTCTTGCCAAAGCCACCTGCCAGAATGACTGTCTTCATGATAGCAATAAACTTACTCAGTTTGTATAAAATGTTATCATATTCTGAAGGAGACTTAGCCTAGCTGGTATGTGCTTTCTTTCGTTAATTGCAGTTAGAAATCGACATATCTCTAGCGCACATCAATCATATATCATTTGGGTTCTTCGGGCGAAATGGAAAGCTGTCTGCATCTCTCCCTGTCTTTAGCTACGAAAATTATCCTTTTTACTTTTGGGTTGGCTCTCTTCTCCTCGTAGGAGCAACTTTTTTGTCCGTTGCAAGCTTCCAAGCACCCAGCCCTATGAGGATAGCTCCCATTGCCATTGTAGAGCCAATTGTTCGCGCTGCACTTGATGAATCCTCGGATGATAGCGCACCCTCGGCAATCAGTGCGACCATTCCTGCGATTATCAGGCCACCATTTACAAAGAGTAGCACAGAAACAGGAGGCGCATATTCCTTACGTGCAATTACAAACGCGATAATTGACATTGCAACTGCGCCGCCCCCGATTACTCCGCCCCTGATAGCCTCATCGAAAGGCAGAAAACCCTGTCTATCCTGAGAGGATGATGCAACTGCAACATCAGCCCCATAGATTATCAAGAGAATCAGCGAGGCAATAAGGAGACTTATCGCAATTTTCTTAGCCACATAAATAATAAGTCATGACAGATTTAATAAACGTACCTTGCATGCAATACTGTGCTGGAAGACATTAAAGGCATCCTATATTCTGCCATAGATGAAATAGGCAAAGAAAAGATCCGTATGGAAGTAATTGCTGAGATTGATAGCTCAGTAGGATGGTGTAATCATATTCTTGAGAAATGCAAGACCAAACTCTCCTGCGAAGACAGCAAGACGCTCGGATTATTATGCGAGGCATTGCTTCATTTCATGCTGACGGCCTCCGTGCTTCCGTCTGAGAGGAAGGTGAATTGGAAAGGTGCAGATCTGGACATAGTCGTTCCTTCATTGAGAATGCTGAATAAAAGCCCTAACAAAGCTCTAGTCATCCAGATAATAAAAAATGAGGCTGAGGTTACGAAGATAAACCAAGCTGAATCAGTGCAAGCTCATTATGAGAATATTTGGATCGTATCCGGAAAAGCACTCAATGTAGACCTCAAAAATTACTACATCGGCTCAGGAAGCTATCCTTACTGCAGGATGATCTCAGACATCCACACATTCCTAGTCCAAAAGAGAGATCGAGGGCTCAAGCTGTTACATGGATAATAATTTCTGCATCTCTGTCGTTTTTTCAAGCATCCTGCCTACTACATCATAATGTACACTTTTAGAGACTGGCAGTATAGCTAAGACTTTGACGTCTGTTAACCTTTCAATAGCTTCCACTGTCTTTTGTTGTACTATATTATTTTTTTTTGACATTTTATTCATGATTATGCCTCTGATATTCAGGCCAAACTGCCTGCAGGCCATTACCGTAAGCACGGTGTGATTG
>JALZFN010000127.1 GCA_030861545.1 Thermoproteota archaeon
ATGATGATCACTAAACAATGTTCCTTTGATTTTTCACGCAATAAGATTTGACTTTATATTCGCTTTTAGAGCCGTGCATCTATCATGCAGCTGTTCCATTTAAATATCATTTTAGGAATTAGCCTCAGAATGTTTAGAGACTTAATGGATTGATTTAGTCTCTGCGTTAACTGGTGAATGTTCTGTGGCCGAGTCTATTTTCCTTTAGCTCCATACTTCTTGGGCGTCAGAAATTATTTGCTCAAGATTATTCTAAAGAATCATTCCATTAATACAATTATCTTGATGGACATGGCATTTTATGTTGAATACAGCCAAAAATCTCATACTGTCTGGGAGCTTTCCAATCGGCGGACCGCTACCAGTTACATGGAGCGGATGCAGCGCAAAAAGAACCATACACATATCACAACTAAAGCTGGCAGCAATAGCTAGCTGCATTTTTGTTATATTATTTTTATCAAACACCGCTTGCTTCTTTTTTCCCTTCTTTGCCACCTATGATACTAATGATATTTTTTATACTCCAATTGCGTTATAAGTAAATCATATGGCAGTTACTAGTTCTAGTGCTGCAGAAAGAGTAGCAGAGAACATTTTATCCAGTAATGATGAGATACTATCTATATCCGTAATAGATAGGAAAGGAAATATCATTGCTTCCATATCTAAAGAGTATTTTGAACGAACATTTGGAGAAGGGCAAGAACTGGATAAAAAATATGGTGGAACTCTTGCTATTGCAGCCCTAAGTGTAGCAAATGAATTAAAGGAACTTGTCGGAGAGGCGAAAGCTTTAATCACAATATATAGAGACTGTAAAATGATGTTGCTACCTATACCATCATATGAAATAATGGTTGGATTTGTACTTCCATCCTCAAGTAATGCAGAAGATTATGAGATTACTAACAAGATTGAAGGCTGGTTTAGAGCTAATAATAATACCGCTACCATTAAACCACAATAATAACACAATAGCGCAACATAGAGAACCGCATCAGAAGGCAAGTCATGATGAATATGGGAGCATCGGGGGAGGTGCGGCGGGTATGACGGCATCATCGTAACGCTAATAGTCAAGATATAGCATAGCTACAAGTCACTATGTAGAAAATTTAGTGAACGAGGAGGCAACGATGACGTTATTGCTACAAAAAACCTCGTAATGAGATTAAAGTGCAACTAGGTTGAAAACTTCAAAATCAATAGAATGAAATCCCTAAGACGATCCGTATCCAAATCATTTCACGTTCATAGGGTTGGACTACACACAAGCTGCCTCCTACATTCAAGTAATATCCTTTTTTAAATTCTTCAAGAAAATAACCTTGTGACGCTTAATATCGAACGATATACTTCATCATATAAATATTATTTACTAGAAGGATAACTTTAACGATAATAAAGAAATATCTTTTTGTGAAGAAAATACATACTGTTATGGTTTGTACAACAATAAGTTTCTCAGGTTTAGCTGCTGTTACAACATCATTACCGAGGGTGTATAGAAAATAGCGAGAACACTTGACTATACTCACACTTTGCTCTCTTATGTGCGAGGCAGCCTAAAAAATGTAATAGTAGTAAACGGAGAGGATAAACACCATGGCTTTACCTTTTCGCTTTTAAACCCTCCCGTTCCACTTGGTGGAAACATTGTTTCACTTGACATTTACGTGGACGAATTGCCAGTTCAGAGACAGTCGATCTTGATTGCAACTTCTGACGAGGTGGTTAATGCGGCCATGTTATCTGAGAACAGGCCCATTGCATTCAAACCGTACCAGAATGCAAGGTTCTTGGTAATTAGAGAGGGCGGATTGGACGACAATGTCAAGCACAAGATACTAATAATGAGTAAGCTTGAAGGCTTTGAAGAAATAACCATTCCGTTTACCTTCACCGACTACATCTCTGGATATCAGAAAGACAGAATCCATATTACTCCTAACTCGTTGGCATCCGTTGACCTTGCCATTTCAAGCGGGGACACAATGTTCAAGAATTTCACGAGCCCGCTCGTGCTGTCCGGCAAAAAGGCCTACATTGTGTGCTCTGCAAACGGGGCCCTCTCCGCTAACTGGACCTGGATGGGCGTACGGTATGACAATGGAGGACTATACGTCCCTCCTGCAAGAGCATTTGGAAGGATAATAGTCGAAGTATCTATAGACGACGGTGTCCGTAAGCGTCTTCCAAATTTTGCCTTGTCGTCCCGACATGAGCACGGCGTTCTTACGACACACCACGATCTGGGAGGCCTGCACGTGCAAAGGAGGCTGTGTGTACCTTTTGAAAATAGGGGGTTCATAATGGAGATAAAAATGAATGTAATGCCTCAAACAGGTCGTGATCTGAGGCCAGCCAAAAGAAAAATACCAAGAAAGGTCCGCTTTCATTTTTTAATAGACGGCAACATTACAAGCTATGGACTTGCTGCGATTTCACAGAGCAATATCTCCAAGTTCAACAAGCGCGACAACTGTCTGCAGATAAGCTCCGCCAGAGATACCAAGAAAGACAAGGTTGAGTATTTCGGAACCATTGGTGTAATGCCAAAAAACTTAGTGCCAAGCAAGATCTTGACAGACTCATTCGACAACGACCTTGAATTGTCATACGATATGGAGCTTAAAGAAGGCAAAACCATTCAACTTGCGCTTGTTGGAGTCGGCAGCTTTTCAAGCGGCAACAATTGCTTAAGTGAATTTCGCTTCATGAGGGATAACTGCAGTAAGCTTGTGCAGGAGACTGAAAACACTTTCAAAAGATACTTATCGTCCACGCTCACATTTAGACCCCCCTCAGGAGAACAAAATCTCCAGATATCAAAACTGTTAAGAGCATATGAAAAGGCGAAGGCGTGTTTGCAATATCTAAAGGCGGAATACGATGGCCTTGGAGAAGGGATATGCGCCGGCCTTCCGCGCTTTCCAAACTATTGGGCAAGGGATACCGGATGGTCTCTACGGGGCTACCTTGCAGTAGGCGATTACCGCTTCGCTCGCTCTGTCATCGACAATTTCCTCAGGCATCAGGCCAACAAGACTACTAAGAGCGCCGTCGCTGGTGAGCTTCCTATGATAATAAGCGGCAAGGCTTTCTTGCACACTACCACTTTTGGCTCTGCTGATTCAACATTTCTCTTTCCTTGGGCTATACGAGAATATGCCTTGGCAACAGCAGACATTGAATATCTGCAAAAAAGGTGGAATTCGATTGAGGCACTCATTGATTGTGGGCTTCTCAAAGACATAGACGGAGACGGCTTGGTTGACCATGGATTTACCGGCACGGCAGAAAAGCTGCCTATTCGTGATTCAACTTGGATGGATCATATAGACAGACGGAAAAGCGCAAACGATGTTCAAGCCTTGTTTTATGAAAGCTTGAACATCGGAAGCGAGCTAGCAGGCATAGTTGGTGACGGCTACAACCGCAAAAAGTGGAAGCAAGAGGCAGAGCAGGTAGCGCTTAAAATTGATCATGAATACTGGAACGAAGAGGCGGGGTTTTACTATGACACAATAAGAAAGGATAACACCAAAGACACAAGCATAAGGCCAAACGCGCTTGTGCTTTTACTGACAAACGCTATCAAAGATCCGCGCAAGACGAGATCCGTGCTTGAAAGGATTGAACAAGAGGATATAACAACAAGCTGGGGTGTCCGGACGCTTAGCAGCGTAGACCATAGGTATCACCCTGCGCTCTACCATGACGGAGCGGTCTGGCCGCTTGTGACAGGCTGGGCAGCGCTGGCCGAGACTAAAGCTGGGAGAACCGAGCAGGCGCTATTCTATGTCAATTGTATGGCGGAGCGGATATTGGCAGAGAATGGAATGTTTGCAGAAACGTACAGGGGAGACAAGCCCGATCCATTCAATTCGTGCATCTTACAGGCGTGGTCCATTGGCATGTACATCCACGCCTTGCGTGAAATGATGCTTGGAATGAAATTGGACATGCTTGAAAACAAGATCTCATTCAAACCGCAGATAGCAGGATCACTTTCGCAAGAATATGCTCATTTTGCCTTTGAGCATCGCATCAGCGGCAAAGGAAGACTGCAAGCAGCAGTCGACTCGTACAACAGGAAAATCCTTGTCACGTTGAAGGATTGGCATGGGGCAAGGCCGGAATTTTTTGTCAATTCGTCTTATAGCATCGATGTTGTTGCTGAATAGTGTTACTTCAAATTTATTAATACAGTGCTCGCTGCTAATCTTTGTATGACAATTATCAACCTCCAAGGATATGATGTAAAGCCTGCGCTTATAGTAATAGATGTTCAAAACGGTTTTGTAAGCAAAGGTGGGTCATACGATCAACTTGGAATGGATGTTTCCCATTATCAACATATTATCCCACAGATAGCGGAACTCATCAGGCTTTGCAGGGCTGTCAATATACCCATATTTTATACCCAGGCGGTCCGAGAAAAATCTGGCATAGACCTTTTAACGAATACCCATAAAATATTGCCAAGGTCAAGAGAAGAGAGAATACGCAAAAAGCCAATTTGTGTGATAGGCACTTGGGATGCAGATATTGTCGATAAAATCAAGCCCTCTCCAATGGATCATATTGTCATCAAGAGACGAGACTCGGCTTTTCAGGACACTGAAATAAGCGTTTGGTTAAAAAGTATTGGAATCGACGCACTCGTGTTCTGTGGAATAGACACGTCGATATGCGTAGAGGCATCTTTGAGAGATGCATTCAATAACGGATACGATGTCGTACTCATCTCGGATGCAACAGCATCAGGCAACATTAAACACTTCGAGTCCACGATAGAGGTGGTAAGAGACTACTACGGATTGGTGATGGATGTAAAGGATTTTGCTAGGCGTCTACCCCAAAAAGCTGAGCAGCGTAACAAAAAATAATTCGTGGTATATAAAACATTTTTTTATTCTCCAGTGACCATCTGCTCCAGACGCAAATCGACAACAAGTGCTCAATGAAGCAAAGTTGTGCGGATTACACGCTTTATATGTATTTTCAGTCAATGCGACATATTGCAGTTCTGTTTGAATTACGAGGTTTGAAAAGAGGAGAAGACTAGCCTACCTCCCCCCTAACACCAGGACGCCGATTGGATAGCCTGCGATTAAGAATTGGGAATTTTAGGTAAGTAGGACAAAACTATTATAAAATCTTCTAGGTCTATAAAAAACAGTATATTCTTTTATAGTTGTATAAAGAATAATAATAGATATATATAACTACATGTCTAAGCAGAAAGATCGATGTCAAAGAGAAAGGAGTATCTAAGTTATGATTAAAAATCTTGACGGCAATAACTCTGGTATGTCAAACGTGGGAGCTCTACTGGCATCTCCAGTTGGTGAAATTATGAGATCAGACGTTGCTATCCTAGAATCGGACAAGACAACAGATGATGCCATACAGGCAATGCAAGAAAAAAATGCACGCAACATCCTTGTATCTGTTAGAGGCGAGATTGTTGGGATTGTCAGCAAGACTGACATTCTGTTTAAGGTGACATCGCAGGGAAGGAATCCCTCCAAAGTAAAACTACGAGAAATCATGACTAGCCCCGTATTGGCAGTAAACCCGCAAACAACCATCAAAGAAGCGCTTTCTATAATGGACAAAAAGAAGGTGAGACAGCTCATGGTTCATGCGTATGCAGCTGTACTAGGGATGATTAATAAAGAGGATATATCCGAGCGGATCGAACAAATTTCACTATCACTAGAAGATACAGCCTTATCCGGGACACCGGCTTGCATCATTGATACAAAGGCTATAACTTACATGAAGGATACTAGCAAAGCGAAATATCAATGCCCATATTGCGGATCTCCATTTGACGACGCAGAGGTGTTATCTAAACACATTGACAGACTTCACGAAGAATCCGGAATACTAGAAGGAGACTACCGAAAGATGGTAGGTTGATGATGCGTAGGACACTGAGTTGCCGAAGATCTATAGAAGACAGTTCCTATCTCGCTGGGTAGTAGTTTAGTCCATTCTTGTACGCAGTCTTGTTTGGTGGTATTCTGTTTGAATGATAAAAATGAGATTGTGCAACGGATAATAGAGTGGTTAGATGCGGAGCGATTGGCCTACATGCTAAAGGAGAATGGTTCGGAGAAATTTAGGGTAACAATACAATTGAGCCAGAGCCTTAATCTTGATATTCAGTTAACAAGTGAGAGATCTGAACGGATTACTCTCTTAACCCATGCATATTTGGCACCTGATGATCAACGAGCTTATCATCGGCTAGACCCCGAAAGGAGAGAATCTTTTCTTCGAGCTGTAAGATGGGCACTACTCAATATTGACGTGGACCACCAATTTAATCCCAATGCTGACATTCTCCAATCAATATCTATCACTAAGACGATTTACTTTGATGGATTGACTAGGGATAGATTCTTTGATTCCATCTCATTGCTGAAAAGGGCTTTCGGTTTGCTAGATCTGGCCTATTGCGACCATCTGCGGTTTCGGTCATCTAGTGTGGTGCCAAGGTAGCAGTCTAGTTTGGCATACCTGCATGTTAAAATGTCTCGGCGAGCTCTAAAGTCGCAAGACTGATCTTTTACTCGAAGTTTTTCAAGGAACCAAAAGAAAACTATTTGGCAACACTCACCTTAAAGCTAGTACATACGAATCTCCTGCGTGCGAGGCTTAGGAGGACTTGCTGCCTTGAATTCTAGAGAAGTAAATGTATGTAGATCAATCAATCATTGTTAGATACTTTTAGGCTATGCATTAATTCTGTCAATCGACGCATCGTTTGCTGATGTAGATGGTGCTCTATTCTTTCGGCATCAATGTTTGCAATCTTCTCGCTGACTCCAATGATTTTTAGAAACTCTGACAGAATGCTATGTCTTTGATGTATGATTATTGCTATCTCCATTCCTCTTCCTGTTAGCTGGATGCCACGATATTTTTCATAATTTAGTAGACCACTCTGGTCCAACCGCCGCATCATGGTAGTCACGCTTGGTGGCCGCACATTAAGATATTCCGCAACATCAGCCAAAGTGGCATAGCCCTTGTACTGAACAAGCTCGTATATGATCTCGAGATAGTCCTCCATTCTATACGTGCAGCGTGGCCTCTTGGCATTATTCGCCCCTCTGATTGAGGCAAGCCGACTATCCTTAGAGTTGTTCTCGTAATTTCTTGAATGAACCCTTTTTGGCTGTAGCTTTAGATCTTGCTGCCTCTTGTTAGTATCTATCATTGCATCTTTCTCCATTCCAATCATGATGGAACCATCAATCCTGTTGCATACATTATTAGCATGCCTGTGGCAAATCCTGAAATGACTGATGCATCTGACAATATCTTGCCTCTGTCAGCCTCTGCCCTTGTAATTCCCTGGTATATTAAAAAGACAACTTGGAATATCGCGCCTGCTCCAACTGCTAGGAATGTTATCGCAGCAACAGGAGAATAGAGAAATCCTCCGATCCATGTGCCAAAAATGGTTGGAACACCAGCTATTAGACCCATAATAATCAATTTGCTCGCCATTCTCCTTACCCTTGCCTTGGCAAGTGGAGACACTATTGCAAGACCTTCTGTAGTATTGTGAAGCATAAATCCCACTATGAGGAATGTACTTAGAGCAATTTCTCCAAGGACAACAGAAGCTCCTATGGCCAGACCTTCTCCAAAGTTGTGAAGTCCAATTCCAATTGATATCATTAATGACATCGCTATAGGCCTAATAACCAAGAGATGCTGCTGATTGTCCAAAGTTTTTGCTGGGCTTGCATGCACCGCGTCATAAGAGCTCAATTCATTGACTTCCGCTGTTCTGTCTTTGCTTCTTTCGCTCAGTTTCGCAGAAGCGTACATCAATCCAAGAAATGATAATATTGTTACCAGAGCGATCAAAATCTGGCCGTTGAAGACTCCTGCTACGCTCTCCGCCGCAATCTTGTTGCCCTCAATTAGCG
>JALZFN010000129.1 GCA_030861545.1 Thermoproteota archaeon
TAATCAAGGAACCTTACCCACTCAGGAAACCATAGTTCGTCTTCTGACACTCCAATACCTTTTGCCAAAACCGCTGGTGAGTTGTAATGCAAGGAGTTGGCCCCTATCTCTCTGGCGATGTTTTGGTTGAGCTCATTTATGGACGACACCTCGCCCACATACTTGTTTGCAATGAGGTCACGGTTTTGTGTATACAACCCCACCTGCCTTCCATCAACAGTAGGCACATAGCTTACAATTACATCAATACATCTTGCTCCAGCATTTTTTAGATAATATATCGTCTCACGCGTTGTACTACCTGTCTGGATTGTGCCCTGCACCGTTGCTATCTTCCTTCCTTTAACGAAACTTTGCATGACGAATTTGAGCGACCTGCCGGTAGTGAGTAGCTTGTTTTTGCTCACTTGCTCTGAAAAGTCGATCATATGGTCTGCGTCGTCGTACCTGTCCTTGATTATACCTTCTGCCAGCTCAAATACCATTGAATGTTTTTTATATTCAAGGCTAAAACCTAGAGTCATTGGGCGAGTATAATCAGGCTCTGCAAAGGCTGAGTCTACATCCAGCTCTTTAGCCAAAAAATTGGCCTGCTCCTTGCCGATATTCTTGCGGATTTGGTAGATACTCTTGCCGTTGACCGTCGCTACGACATTTGATTCCCTTATGAACTCAAAGGGATCCATCATCAACCTTATCGCAGAGCCACTTGTGAGAACTTCCAGGTCACCACTTTTAAACATCTTCAGGAGCTGGCCAGGCCTCACATCTGTAAATTTCATGTTAATGAGAGAAGTCCGTAGAGAATTCTCAGATGCTATGATGTATAGAGTTTTGTCGCGATTAGTTGCACTGACAAGCGGCTTGAATCCCGTCCTGTCACGGTATACATAAATCTCATCTCCCACCTTGATCATAAGGTTTCCCCTAAGGTGCCTATCTAGAAACTCGGCAGCGCGCTCGGGGTTTTTTTTCAGGGTTAAGAGTTGAGTGAAAATATAGTAGATCTTGTAGAGTGAATCGGAGTCCCTTGCAGGGCCTATGTATGGATGCAGGTGCAACTTTTCAGTATCTACGAAGAACCCATCAAATGCAACCCAGATGCTGTTCATGCTAGGAAAGGGCGGTGGCCTCTTTGAGAGATATCCAATGCCATGGTTTCCATGAAGCTTTTCCTTCTGTGCGATACGCAGGATTGTTTCGTCTGTTGGAAGAGATCCTTCTGCAGCGGCGGCATTTTCACCTACTATCATTTTCCAGTATGCCTTACCTCTATGCTGCAACATCCTCATAGAATGTGCCAGGTAGTAGATGATATTCTTGTTGTTCGGGTTCTGGCTATAAATAGCAACAATGCCGGCCAACTACTTTCGTCTTCCGTGAGCTAAGTTAAGAATAAAAATCTTTTAGTTGCTGAGCAGCGTAAACATCTGCTTCTGACTTTCATAGCTTGCAATATAGTCTTCAAGCTGCAAAGTGAGCCCAATGCTATCCAAACCTTCAAGTAGCAATTTTTTGTGGAACTTGTCTATCGCAAAGTGTATTTTGTGGTTGCCTGCTGTCACTGTCTGTTTTGCCAAGTCAATTTCGACGTAAAGATCTTCGTTTCTGAACAAATATTCTACTTCATAGTCTGGGAGCCGCACCGGCAGTATGCCATTCTTAAGGCAGTTGTTGTAAAAAATATCCGCAAATGATGGCGCAATTATTGCCCTAAATCCATAGTCTAGTATCGCCCACGCTGCATGCTCCCTTGAACTGCCGCTGCCAAAGTTGTCACGCGCAAGCAGTATTTGCCTACCCGAGTATTTTGGGTCGTTTAACACAAAGTCCCTCTTTTGCTTGCCGTCCATATCAAAGCGCCAATCGTAAAACAGGTACTTGCCAAAGCCGGTCCTATTGACCAGCTTCAAAAACTGCTTTGGCACTATCTGGTCTGTATCGACATTTACCCTGTCAAGTGGTGTTGCCCTACTTCTGAGCGATACAAAGGGTTCCACCTAGAGCCACTCTCTTATATCTACAAAGTGTCCTTCTATTGCAGCTGCTGCCGCCATAATAGGGCTCACAAGGTGGGTCCTACCTCCGACTCCTTGTCTCCCTTCAAAGTTGCGGTTTGAGGTGCTTGCACATCGCTCACCTGGCGCAAGTATATCAGGATTCATTCCAAGACACATGCTGCATCCTGATTCGCGCCATTCAAAGCCAGCCTCCTTAAACACCCTGTCAAGTCCAAGCCGCTCTGCAGCAGCCTTGACGTGTTGCGAGCCAGGCACTACCATTGCGCGCACTTTTGGTGAGACCCTCTTACCCCGTACTACAAGTGATGCCTCAAGCAAATCTTCAATCCGTGAGTTTGTGCAAGATCCAAGGAACACCCTATCAAGCTTTATGTCTGTAATTGGAGTTCCTGGGTCTAGTGCCATGTATTCAAGCGCACGGGTTGCGGCTTTGTACTCATTCTCATTTCCATTAGCAAATTGGTCAGGATGCGGCACTGT
>JALZFN010000156.1 GCA_030861545.1 Thermoproteota archaeon
GGCAGGCGCTTTTGCACTCTCTATAATTATGATCCCTATAGTTGTACGCGTCACCGAAGAGACTCTCAAGATAGTTCCAAACTCTATCCGTGAAGCAGGCTATTCGTTAGGGATTCCCAAGTGGAAGATCGTCTTATTTATTGTGTTGACTTCGGCCAAAAGCGGGGTGCTAACAGGAATCGTTCTTGCCCTTTCAAGAATAGCTGGCGAAACCGCGCCGCTTATCATGACAATACTTGGAACCAGCCTTTTCTTTACCAGCTTTACCAGCCCTGTGGATGCTTTGCCGCTTAGGATATGGCGCCTTGCTTCGCAGCCATACGAGTCAGCTCACGACTTCGGGTGGGGGGCGGCGCTAATACTCATACTCCTTGTCCTTGCTATGAGCGTGGGGCTGAGGATGCTGGCATATAAGAAAGGATTTAGGATAAAGGCAGTTGCTGTGTGATAGCCCTGGCCGTAGTTTTCTATATAGAGAATATAGAGAATATAGACAATATATAATTAGCCATAGAGTGAAGCCTAACCAGTGACCCACGAAGCAGTAGATAGCGGCATAGAAAATATTGGTGCCCCCGCTCCAACAGCTGATCTTCAACACCGTTACAAAGTTTCTATTAGACATCTCAATGCGTGGTTTGGAATGAAGCAAGCTCTAAAAGACATCAGCCTTGACATAAAGGAAAACACGGCTACTGCAATCATCGGGCCATCTGGCTGCGGCAAAACCACTCTAATTCGATGCCTAAATCGCATGCATGAAATGACGCCAGGCGCGACTGCAAAGGGGAGCATCATTCTTGACAACATTGACATCTATGACAAAAGGGTAGATCCTGTTATAATCAAAAGACGCATTGGAATGGTTTTCCAGAAGCCTAACCCGTTCCCAACAATGAGCATCTATGACAACGTAGCGGCTGGACTGAAGCTTAACGGCATCAAGGACAAGAGGCTTATTGAGGACATTGTTCAGGAGAGTCTTGAAGGCGCAGCTCTTTGGGATGAAGTAAAGAATGAGCTTGGCAAGCCTGGCCTGAGCCTTTCCGGTGGACAGCAGCAGAGATTGTGCATAGCAAGAGCACTTGCAATGCATCCTGAAGTAATCCTGATGGATGAGCCGACATCCTCTCTAGACCCAATTGCTTCGTTCAAAATCGAGGAACTGATACACAACCTCAAAAAAGACCTGACCATAATAATTGTCACACACAATATGCAGCAGGCTGCCCGTGTGGCGGACCTCACCGCTTTTATGTATCTTGGCGAGCTTGTTGAATATGGCGTAACGAAGCAGATCTTTGAGAATCCTCGAAAAGAACTTACTGAAAGATACATATCTGGCAAGTTCGGCTAGGCAAGATAGACGTTTGGCAATTTGACCCGCCTCCTAGACCTTGGAATAGACCGTATTCGAAATATCATCATGGATATGGCCAATCTTTCAGAGAAATCTGTGACAACTGCCATCGAATCATATGAAAAAGGAGCAAGCACAAAAAAAGTCATCTTTGAATGGTCTGAGCAGCTCCGAGTGCTACAAGATGAAGTTGGCGACCTTGCAATTGAGCTGATTGCCCGCTACCAGCCAGTTGCCACTGATCTTCGCTTCATTAGATCGTGCATGGAAATTGCTTATGGCTTTTCCCGGTTTGGCCGCTATGCCTACGATATTGTGGACGTGCTTGAAACCATGGGCTCAATAGCCAATTGTGACAAGAGTGCAGTTCTAGAAATGTCTGGCACTGTCAGGGAGATGATACACATAAGTGTTCAGGCGTTGCAATCAAAAGACAAAAACGCAGCAGAAAAGTTGTATCAGATAGACGATACAGTTGACGCGCTTTATAGGAAGTATTTGAGAGAAGCTATCACACCATCTGAACAAACTGATAAAAGATCTTTGGACCCACGCTGCTACATCTCTGCTCTGCTGATACTTCGATATCTTGAACGAATTTCAGATCATGCCTGTTATATAGGTGATTCTGTGCATTACATCGTTACGGGCACATCAAGCCCGAGGCGCTAAAGAATGTTTCTATAGAGAGTAAATGACAATATATATATTACTATATAGTCTATCTCGCAAGGCGTTTATTTACAGCTTCTTTAAACAACAGCAACATTGAGATCAGGATCAGAACATAGGGAAGTTCGTAAGGTGCAGTTTACAGGCAGGTCGACTTACGTCCTATCTTTGCCAAAAAAATGGATTGAGGAAATGCATCTGAAAGCCGGCGACCAAGTAACACTTCTGCGTGAACTTGATAACTCGCTATCTATAGTTCCAATTCCAACTGGGCCATCTGAATCACTCAACGAAGTTATCGTAGTCATCATGCCAAACGATAGTAGTAACACGCTCAAGCGAAAGGTGGTGTCGATTTACCTAGCCGGCTATAATGTCATCCACTTAAAACTGAGATCGGGAAGAATAAATCCTGCTCTCCGCGACACTATAAGAGAAGTCGTCAGGCGTAATCTTGTTGGGACGGGGATGATAGCTGAAGCATCGGATAATATAACAC
>JALZFN010000168.1 GCA_030861545.1 Thermoproteota archaeon
CCGCATGATTTCCCCTATGAGATAGTAGATCGCTTTGGCCATCGTGCGAAGGAGATTTATAAAAAGCTCCTATCTATGTTCACACATCTGACTCTTGCAACACTCGTTAGGCATAACCTACTACTGGTGCACGGTGGTCTGCCTACAGAAGATGTCACACCCGCAAACTTTAGAAGATCAATAGCCTTTGCTCATAAAAATCAGGTCAGAAGCAGAGTATTTGAAGAGCTACTGTGGAATGATCCGCTTCAGATTGATGAAATCAGAGGCAAAGAAAGCTCTCGACGTGGATTTGGAAGGTATTTTGGGCCTAGCATTACAGGCAGGTGGCTACAGGCATCAGGTGCTAAGGCAATAGTCAGAGGACACGAGCCATGTCATGGATTTAAGCTCGACCATAACAACACGATCATGACACTTTTTTCTTGTGCAGAAGCCTATCCTAATTTCAGAGCGGCTTATTTAAGGCTAAGCGCAGCCATCATTGATACTATCAATGATGCAAAAGACCTCTCGCCCTATATCAGATTCCTAACGTAGCCTTGATTTCCTTACATCTTTTCCGGAGTGACACCGTCGATATGTCAGCCACTTGGCATATCTCCACCTGCCGCAGAAATTCGCTGCAATTCTGCGATGCAAGGTAAATGACTGCCCCTGCAAGCGCTCTTGGATTTTTGCCAAGTGAAATGCGGTTCTGCTGCACGAGGGCATAGATGCGAAGGGCCTCACGTTTCGTCTTTTCGCTCAGGTCAAGCCTGTTGGCTATCAGCGTGACATAGTCAGGGCCATGTAGGACTGGCATTTGTAACGATAGTTCTCTAAGGATGAGCTTATAGTGCGCCATGACATCCTTGCTTGAAATGTTGCAGACAGCCGCAACATCTGCCACAGTCTTTGGCGTGGCTGTCTCTCTACACGCTGCATAAAGCGCTGCGCCGACAAGTCCCAGCGTCGACCGACCCTTAGCAAGTTTTTTGAGAGCCGCCTTACGGTATATGTACGCTGCACTTTCCATTACAGCTTGGCTGAGATACAGCTTATCGCCGAAGTTATTCAAGAATTTCAAAGCTTTTTCGAGGTTACGGGAGATAGAGTCATTCAGCTGCGATCTGTTATTCCAAGTGCGTAACCTTTGCATCTTCATTTTTTGTGATGGTTCTAGAGTCTTGCCTCTTGCGTCCGTATCGTCCAGTCCAATTAATGTTGATAGGCCTTTGTGATGTATTGCAAGGGATTCCGGCATCCCCGTCCTTGTCCTGTCGCCGTATTCAGAGGAATTAAGCATTCCGGCTGCATTGTCTGCATGGAAAATCCTATCATCTGCAACGCAGCCGCATGAACTGCAAACAAATTCGCTTGAAACCATATCAAATATTACAGTTTCACTTTCGCAATGCTGACAATACATCATATCATCCTTAGAATGTATTTGTTGTTCAGCTGATTCCATCGGAGCTACGTATTAGGCTCTTTTATTATTTCTAGTTTTTCTAGAAATAATGGAATCTAATTATCATCAACACATCTTTAAGAAAACTTCTATAATGAACCCATTATGGTAAGAATTTCTAGGAGTATTTTTATATTGTTTTATGCTGCTCTATAACAAGATGTAAACCGATTCTAGAATCCATTTGTTATTAAAGCGTTGTAATACAACGCTTGTTATGTTAGATAACTTATTCCTAGCAATAGCCACATTTTTCTGGCTTTCATATTTTCCCGTTGCTATAATTTCGATATGGAAGATCCTCAAAAATAGAAAAGTGTTTGTGGAGCAAGATCTGTGCCGCGTCTTCAACGATCCTAGAATAATATTTCAAATAACGACGCGCTCAGCGACAAGGACGTCAGTCGTCAAACGCGGCATCCAGTCAATAAGGAGCTCCACGCAAAAGGTAAACTTTTACAATTATCAGATCTCAGTAGTAACGGACGATTTGCGGGATAGACGTACGCTTAAAAACGAAAAGTGTGAAGTAGTAGTAGTTGACAAAAATTATCATACTAATGCTATAAAAAAAGGTCGAGCGCTGCAGTACGCAGTAGAGTACCGCCGACGAATAGGCCAAGATACTAGCAAACGATGGATATTTCATATGGATGAGGAAAGCTACGTGACGCCGCAGACAATACTTGCTTTGCTCAAATTCATCAGAAACGGAAAAGGGGTGGCTTCAGAAGGACCGATATTTTATCCGCTCAAGTTTGAATCAGCAAGCCGGCTAACTGCGATAGCTGAGTCGACCAGACCGTTTGCTTGCTATGACTGCGTGTCGCAGATGACAAATCCGCCCCCCCTTCACATGCATGGAAGCAACCTGCTTGTCCGGTCAGACGTTGAAGATAATATCGGCTGGAAATTTGGATCCACGCTTGCTGAAGACCAGATGTTTGGATACAAGGTCTATGAAAAGTATGGTCGTGGATCGTTGGGATGGCACGGCGGCATACTGCTTGAGCAGCCCCCGCTTAATCTAAAAGATCACTTTTTCCAGAGGCGCAGATGGTTTCTCGGCACGATGCAGAACCTTGAGAAATTTCCACGATGGCACAGGTACAAGGTAATGCTTAAATCAGCAACCCTTTTCCTTGGCTTTGCTTCAGCAGTAGCTTCCACGGCTCTCCTGATACAGGCCTACCTGCTTCCTCTCTTTTCTCTCTCAAGCGTTGACCTCGGAATGGTAAGCTATAACATTATGTTGATTCCTAGTAACCTTCCCATTGTTTCTGCCTTTACTTCGATGGCGAAGTCAGCTTCAGAGTCTGCTCGAATTGAATTTGGAACCACTGCCATCCTGCTCTTCACCTCACTAGTATGGCTTGGGTCGTACCAGCTTGG
>JALZFN010000175.1 GCA_030861545.1 Thermoproteota archaeon
GCAAGCTGAGGATGTACACGTTTGATCTCATTGTATATCTTCTGGCATGTAATCCGATAGTCCTGATGACCTTGAGGAACAGTACGCAACTCTATCATATGGCACGCTTCGCGTAGATTCATTTTGACAAAATAGGGGTATCGATAGGCAAAGTTGACAACGTACTGAGCTTCCTCTGGCATAGTCTTGGCAATCACTTCGTAAATATTTTTTGATAAATACATGCAATCTCTAAAGTCCTTCTCCAGTCCTAAATCCCCTATCTCCTGAGGAAGATCGTAACCATGCCTAGTTGAGAGCAATTGCCGCTCAATAGTCAGAATTCTGTGCCGGTGTAGGTCCCGGAATATACCAAAATTAGTAAACAATTCAAAAGTATAGTCTACCATTTCAAATGCTCTACCAGGCCTATGCCTACGACTGTTACGGAATTCTGTGTATGTACGAATTACCTTGTTGCGTTCTTCAATCGGCATTGATCTAACATAATTTATAATCCTGTGAAGCGACTGGCCCTGAGCCTGCTCATACAGGATTGCAGATATCACATCTACCTCTGCCTCAAAGTTGTTTTTGTAGTTAATCAACCTGACAAGTTCAGGTTCTTCTTCAGGTGGGATTCCTGATAGATGAGCTCTTGCAAGCTCACCAATTGCGTTTTTAGTTTTTGACGAGTATTCTTGTAGTGCCTGTCCATACTCGTCGTTTGCACGCCTGATGAAAGAAGGAATAACCGAGTTCAGTTCATTAAATAACTGGGATGCAATAGATCTGATCTCTTTTAGTTTTGATCCATACATTAGGGTTAGTAAGTATTCAAACGCCCTGCCGTTACCTGTAATGCCAATATTTGTCATAGCGGACGCAGGCAAAAGACCACGGAGTATATCCAGTGTTTTTGCCTTTATCGACATACTGTAGATACGTTTAGCGGCTTCAATGTCTTTGTCTTCCCTCAAGTTGCTAAATGGTAGCTCTTTTTGCGATATCGAATCAAAGAAACTGAAACGTTCTATTGGTTCTCTTTCCTCCAAGAAGGCTTGTAGTGGCTGGATGCTCTTACTATATGTGTCAAAGGAATGATCGCAAGCTTCCATGTATCTGTCTGCGTAAGATGAGGACATAATACTCTCGTCTCTGGCATATCGATAGTATCCGCCAACTTTTTGATTAAAAGCTACATAGCGAGATGATTTCTCTAAGTATGATAGCCCGACTCTTCGATCTTCAATATTTTTTGCAGCAATATTTGATATCCCCTCTACAGCAACTTGAGCCTCCCCTAGCTCAGCTACTGAGTCGTCTCCATATTCAAGAAGGACTCGTCTATAGAATTCTTCTCCCCTATTTGGATTCCTTGCAAACTCATCTAGAAACACTCTTCTCATCGTCTTGTCGGTGCGGGAATAGCGGGACATTAGGGCACCCCTATCTACTTGCCTTGGCGTAGTTATCACAAATACCTGCCCGTCGACATTAGAGAAATGAATTTTAAGAATCTCCTTTTCCTCTTCCGTAAAATTGTCTAAAAAGACATTGCTATCAAACATGCGAATAAAATATACACATCTACAATATTCTTGAAGGTTACAAAACTTGAGTTATTGCTAAATGCACATCAAGTGACAGGATGATTAATTCCACCATTTTATCGAACTGTTTTAACACTGTTATCATTATACAATCTTTGCTCACGTATTCGCATGAGTGAAGAAAAGCTTGGGTTTGTGGGCAAGCAGGTTAAGGACATATATGGCACTTACATTGGGAGGGCCATCGGTATAATAACCGAAAACGATGGCGAGATAGAAGCTGTCGGAGTCGATTGTGGTTCGGCTGGTCTAAAGCAGCTGCCTTACGAGCAGCTGGTTATCCAAGGAGAATATGTCTTCTTTATACCTAGATGGAGACTTGAAGCACAAAGGTTGCTAAGGCAAAAGTCCCTCACACTTAAGAGGATTAAGGCACTTCAAGACATTGTATCCGAGAATGACTCTATGAAGGAAGATGCAGAGTTGGTATATATCAAATATGAGAAGAAGCTGCATGAACTTGACGAAACTGGAAAGCAGGTAAATGACAAGCTGAATGCAAGACTGTCAGAATTAGATTTAGAAGTCAAGAATATCAAGGC
>JALZFN010000182.1 GCA_030861545.1 Thermoproteota archaeon
ACTCTGGAGTGCGTGCTACCCGTATAATTCCAAGGCTAGGTATCGTCAGTATATACATTTGCAGAATCGAAACTAAAATTCTGCTTATACTCTCTGAAAATCAGATAGATCTTTGCGAGTAAAAATATGTCGATTTACTATTGAGATGTCATGACTTTTATTGATCTGCGATCCCCTGTCGCTGTATCGTAAAAGAAGCTGATCCTTTGCCTGGAGGTTGCACGAGGACCGCCTGAAATGAAGATTTTGCACCATCGACTATCTCAAGCTTGATCTTAATGTGAGAATAAATTGATACGGAGCTACCAAGGTACTCACGTTGCTCCGAGGAAACGACAGCCTGTGCAATGTTGCGGCCGGCCTGATCGAGCAAAGTCATAGGCGTCGTTCTGATCATGTTAGTGACGACTATCGCGCAGCCTAAATTTATCGCCAACAGCGCAAGTTTATGCAGGTATTTCATCACTGCTATGTGGCGCGCTGGCCCGGAATATTCCGTGGAAAAGAGCGATGTCAAAGTGTCAACAACAACAAGTGCAGGCTGCAGCTGCGCTATCTTCTTTGTGGCGTTTATCTGATCAATTGTGGTAAGGGCCCTTATGTATGTGATCTTTTCAAGCACCTGTTTTGAACCAGAGATCTCCACTATCCGCTCAGGCCGAAAGGTACCCGCTGTATCGATAAATAAGCTACTGGCACCCTCTTTGGCACAATTTGCGGAAAGGGTAAAACACATTTGTGACTTCCCTGAACCACTTTCGCCATAAATATCAGTGATCATCCCCCTGTGTATTCCTCCACGTAGCAGCGAATCTATGGCATTTGAGCCAGTGTGAATAGTTGTTACCATCTTGTGTTGAACTATTTGCTTTTTGTCTGTAATACCCGCTTATGAATGTGCCCAAGGGAACCTTTTTATTCGACCTACGATTTTTTCAGACATAAAGTGATTATCTAGATTGTCGTCTTCGCCGTCATCGCAACAGCAACCTAAACGCCCTCTATCAACACTGCAGCGTGCAATTAACCGAAAAGTTGCTGTTAGACTCAAAAGTGAGATAGAATATAAAGGCAGAATGAACAACGTTGACTCATACATGAACCTCATTCTTACCGATGCGGAAGAGTTCAACGGATCTGATGTACTTGCTAACTATGGCAAAGTTGTCATAAGGGGCAATAATGTCCTCTTCATCAAATTGGAAAAAGAGTTCTAGATATGACAAATTACCGTTGATGGTGTCGGTTTGTACATGGTAAAAAGAGGGCTGTTCACGTCTGAAAGCGTAACTGAAGGCCACCCGGACAAGGTGTGTGATCAGATATCAGATTGTGTTCTTGACGAATTCTTACGCCAAGACCCTGACTCGCGCGTGGCCGTAGAATCCATGACGACAAGTGGAATTGTGTTCGTCGCAGGTGAAGTCACATCAACAGGAAAGGTTGATGTACAGAAAATTGTTCGTGATACTATTCGACAAATAGGCTATAACGATCCTGAATACGGTTTTGACTGCGATTCCTGTTCAGTCCTTGCATCGCTTCACGAGCAGAGCCCCGATATTTCAATGGGTGTGAGTTCACGTACAGACGGCCACCAAGGAGCCGGTGATCAGGGACTTATGTTTGGTTATGCGACAAACGAAACAACTGAGCTCATGCCGCTGCCGATTACAATGGCGCACCAACTATCAATGAGGCTTGCCGACGTAAGAAAGAAAAAAGAGATCAGCTGGATCAGGCCGGACGGTAAGTCGCAGGTGTCTGTTGTCTATGAGGATGGTATACCAAAGCGCATTGATACTGTAGTTGTTTCCACACAACATTCGGCGGAGATCAGTATGACCCAAGTGCGAGACGAGGTCATCAACAAAGTCATAAAACCTGTTTGCAACAGTTGGATAGATAGCCATACAAAGTTCCTAGTCAATCCGACGGGGAGGTTCGTGATTGGCGGGCCGCCTGGCGACACGGGCCTGACTGGAAGAAAAATAATTGCCGACACTTATGGCGGCATGGGCAGACACGGAGGGGGCGCATTTTCCGGGAAGGATCCTTCAAAGGTAGATCGGTCAGCGTGTTATATGGCGAGGTACATCGCGAAGAACATCGTCGCAGCAAGTCTGGCAGACAAGTGCGAAGTTCAAGTTGCCTACGCAATTGGCGTAGCAGAGCCAATCTCCATTATGGTTGAAACTTTTGGAACAGCAAAAGTAGCCGAGGAAGAGATAGAAGCCAAGGTCAAGAAGAATTTTGATATGAGACCTGCAGGCATCATAAAGGCTCTAGACCTGAAACGTCCAATATACGGCCAGACCGCGGCGTACGGTCATTTTGGCAGGAACAATCCAAACTTTACATGGGAAAAGATAGACATGGTCCATCTTCTTAGATAACATTAGAAATAACACCTAAGAAGAGAGGTAACCGAATCGGGAAGCTCCTCAAGATATATGTTCTGCCTACTCAGGGTCGGGATAAATCCTGTAAAAGTAACCCCCAAAAGGCAGAAACTTTTTATCAGTTTGTAGAATTGAAAAGACTAATTAGTAGTTGCGTTCCAGTACACTACAGGTAGATTTTGATGAGCCAGAATAATAACGTCGTTTCACTGAAGGTACTTGAAGCTTATACCCGAGATGTCGGCAGGGGGACGGCAAGAATTGATTATGATACTATGGCTTCCTTAGGAGTAAGTACTGGGGATATTATAGAAATAAAGGGCAAGCGGAGGACAGTTGTCAAATGCTTACCGCTTTACCCCTCAGACGAAGGAAAAGGAATCATAAGGCTTGATGGGTTAGTAAGAAATAATGCGGGAATAGCGATAGGAGATGCGGTTAATGCAAAGAAGATAAAAGCAGTCCCAGCGGAGAAAGTAATAATATCCCCCCTTGAAGCTATCCCGCCGATTGACGAGCGGTACCTTGCAGATGCTCTGGAAAGCATGCCGCTAATCAAAGGAGATAACGTAATGGTTCCATACTTTGGTGGGAGGTTGACATTTCAAATCGTCGCAATAACACCACCGGCAGCTGCAGACACTGCTGCGTTGGTCACTAACAAAACGGCGTTCACGATAACTGAGAAGGATGAAGCGCTACGGGGAATGCCTCAGGTATCGTATGAAGATATAGGCGGCCTGAGAGATGAAATGCAAAAGGTCAGAGAAATGATAGAGCTTCCTCTCAGACATCCAGAAATATTTGAAAAGCTAGGAATTGAGGCGCCGAAAGGCGTACTCCTCTTCGGTCCACCAGGAACCGGAAAAACACTGTTAGCAAAGGCTGTTGCAAGTGAGAGCAACTCTCATTTTATCAGTATATCAGGACCAGAAATTATGAGCAAGTTCTATGGAGAATCAGAAGCTCGGCTGAGAGAAATATTCAAGGAGGCAAGAGATAAGGCTCCAACCATTATTTTCATAGATGAAATTGATTCTATTGCTCCGAAAAGAGAGGAAGTAATGGGAGAGGTTGAGAGAAGAGTCGTCTCGCAAATGCTATCTCTCATGGATGGCCTTGAAGGAAGGGGCAAAGTCATTGTTATTGCTGCAACTAACAGACAAAATGCGCTTGACCCTGCATTGAGACGACCTGGAAGGTTTGATAGAGAAATAGAGATCAAGGTCCCGGACAAGAATGGGCGTTTGGAGATTCTTCAGATTCATAGCCGTAATATGCCACTTGATCCAGATGTAGACCAAAAGAAAATAGCGGCCGTCACGCACGGTTTTGTCGGGGCGGATTTAGAATATCTTTGTAAAGAGGCGGCAATGAAGTGCCTTCGCAGATTGCTGCCAGATCTTAACCTAGAAGATGAGAAATTGCCGCCGGAAACACTGGATAAGCTGATAATAACGCAGAATGATTTCAATCAGGCAATAAAGGATGTTATGCCTTCAGCCATGAGAGAGGTCTTTTTAGAGTCCCCTGATGTAAAATGGGGAGATATTGGAGGGCTTGACGGCGTAAAAAGGGAGCTGCAAGAAGCTGTTGAATGGCCCCTCAGATATCCGGACCTGTATGCAAAAATAGGCCATACAGTTCCAAAAGGTATCCTGTTACACGGTCCATCAGGCACTGGCAAGACCATGCTAGCAAAAGCTGTCGCGACAGAATCTGAAGCTAATTTTATTTCAGTTAAGGGACCTGAGCTCCTGAGCAAATGGGTCGGCGAATCTGAACGTGGAATCAGGGAGATATTCCGCAGGGCAAGGCAAGCAGCGCCGTGCGTCATTTTCTTCGATGAGATCGATTCGATTGCAATGGCACGAGGTGGAGGATTAGGTGGAGAAATGGGCGGCGGAGGTTCAGGGACAAATGATAGGGTGATATCGCAGATTCTTACTGAGCTAGATGGGATCAGCGAATTACATGGAGTTGTTGTGCTCGCGGCGACCAATAGGCCAGACATGATCGATACCGCGTTATTGAGGCCTGGAAGGTTTGACAGGATAGTCTTTGTTCCGAATCCTGACAAGAGGACAAGAAAGAAAATACTTGAAATTTATTCTACCGATAAGCCAATAGGAACAGACGTTGAGCTTGAGAAAATAGCAGAGATGACAGAAGGTTTCAGTGGTGCCGACACCGCCGCCATAGTGAATACTGCTGTTTCGCTTGTGTTACATGAATATCTGGCCAAGTACCCAACGCCGGAGGAAGCGACCAAGAATGCATCTGAAGCCCATGTGATGATGCGTCACTTTGAAGAAGGTGTGAGGAAAATAAGGACCCAAAGAGAAAGGAAGCCTGAAGAAACGAGGGCACTATCTTACTATAGATAATTGAACGCAAAAGTGTCCCGTCTCGCCTCTTCATCCACTGCATATCGGACTTCATAGGGGAAGTCGATAGGAATGCTTGAACATTATTGGTTACCGCTTTGATCGCCTCACGAATGAGATAATACACTATACTGTATCATAGGGTAACATAGTGATATATTCACAGATGCCAGTAAAAAAAGTTGCAAAAGAATAATTTGCACGACGTGAAAGTTCTGTCCTAGCGGACGAGAAGAATTTTTGATAACTCCCGTTCTTTAACCTTGTTGCGAAAAGATTTGACCTTTGCACATCGTCGACTCATTGAAAAAAGCTAGTGCTCGCAGAGATACACTCTCGATGATTCAAGATGCTCTCTATTTGTTCATTCTAAGTACATCAACCTGGCCACTATGCAGCCAATCCTTCAGCTCATCATGCGTTGGCTTGGCGTCATGTTTGCCTGCCAAATGAAGATGCAGGAGAACATAGTTAACCTGGTTGAGTAAGGGCTTGTTTGATTCGTCACC
>JALZFN010000162.1 GCA_030861545.1 Thermoproteota archaeon
ATGGAGGATGATGACGAAGAATCTCACAATAAAACTAAACTTTAGCAGTAGAGACTTCTCCGGCAAGGACCTGTCCAATGCCTATCTTAATGGGCTTGTTGCAGAAAGAGCGAACTTTGTTCACGCCAACCTTACTGGCACAAATTTAGTTCAGGCAAGCCTCAATGGCACAGACTTTCAAGGAGCCAACTTTACTAAAACGCTTCTAATGTACGCAGAAATGAAAGAAGTGGGCCTTACAAATACTAACCTGACCAAAGCGAACATGATGTGGGCTAACGTACAGAATGCAGACTTCACAGGAAGCAAGATGTTGCAAACCATATTCGTTGAAGCGAATCTTCAAAATGCAAGGCTTGCAGGTATTGACCCTGCTGGCGCATACATAAAATATGCTAAGCTGGAAGGCACTTCTTGGGTTCAGAATGGTAGTGCGCACCACTAAGATTTTTTACAAACTTTTGCATCAAATGTTAATTATATATCAGTTCTGTCGATCTTGACGACGGGTAAAAGCACCAGGTTTTCTTTTCATATAGCTGGGCGGCTCAGTTTCCAAAGGTTTATTAATTATCAAGAATCCATTTCTATAGGTATGGCGCAAACCCCTCCGGTAATTGGAGGAAAAATATCTCGGCGCGACTTTCTGAAATTGATGGCTGCGGCCGGTACTGTCATGACCTTTGCACCCTTTGTCGACTGGGGTAAGTTTTTGCCAAACCCTTCAAGCAATGTTTCCCAGAAGGTAAAAGCAGAGCTAGTCGATGGCACTGTTGTCAACGTTAAGACCTTTCAAGTTAACCATTCCGAAGTAATCATTTATCCCAAGAGCGATGACCCCGCGCTGAACAAGGAATCATTCCGCACTTGGCAGCTGATACGGCTGCCAAAGGAACTTGGGGGTGAAAAGAACGATGCTTCTGCCTTTAGAGCATATAGCATGGTCTGCCTGCACCTGTGGTGTCTATGGAAGTACTGGCCTGAGGAAGGTAGAAAGAGAGGCGAATGCCCCTGCCATGGCAGCATGTATGACCCGATGACAGGTCAAGCCTTTGCAGGCCCTGCTTCGCTGCAAGGACCACCCTCAAATGTTCTTGCAAAACTCGATCTTGAAGCTGATTCTAATGGAGACATAATGATACTGCCTCCCACGTGGGACCCTAATGCAAATGGAGTAGTTGGATATGGGCGCTACCTTAAAGTATGAAAATAGTTTTGTAAGGTTTGTCCGGTGGGTATACGCCGGAGTAGATAGAACGATATTCATGGGGATGAAGTTTACATTCCCTGGAAGGTTCGTTAGCCCGCTTGGTTTCCTTGGCATGCTAACATTTGTCATTTTTGTTATACTTGGCATCACAGGCGCATTGCTTATGCTATGGTATGAGCCGATTCTTGATAGGGCATGGAACAGCGTACAAAACATTAACGACACCATCCCATACGGATTCCACATAAGAAACATCCACTATCACGCATCAAACGCGATGGTTATGATGGCCCTACTCCATATGTATTACCAGTACTTTAGTGGTCGCTACAAGATTAGAAACGAGATACTCTGGGTTACAGGTATCATCTTAGGTGTGCTTACGATTCTTGAAGCCTTCACTGGCTATGACATAATCTTTAGTGAGCGCGCAGAGCTCGCGATATCTATTGCCGCGTCGCTAACAAACTCGATACCGGTGCTGGGGCCCCAGATGAGGGAGGCGTTCTTTGGCTCAGGATTTCATGACTTTATCCTGAGATTCTATACTTTCCACGTATTCATGCTGCCAATAGCGCTACTTGGGCTCATGGTTGTTCACTTTCCTAGGTTCCTTGTATTTGATGTGCCAATGGTTATGGCAATCTCAGGGGCAATCATGCTGACAGGTGGAGTATTTCCAGTTGGTCTAGGGCTACCCTTTCAACCTGAGACGCCACCTGGTATTACAGTTCCTGAGTGGTATCTTACCGGGCTTTACGCGTTTCTGCGTACTATGTACGATAAATTTACCACCGGCGTTGCGTGGCCTGGGCTATTCATATTTGCGTTACTGATTGTTCCATTTATAGACAAGTACAAGAAGTTCTCCTGGAAGGACAGACCCCTTATCACAGCACTAGGCATTACGAGCCTTGCACAGATTATTGTCACCACATATTGGGGATTCTATATCGACCCCGATAGGAATAAGGCGCTGCTTGAAAGATTGGTGATTGACCCAATATTCTTTTATTTAGTCATGGTCTTACTCGTCCCACTATCGTTTGGCTTTACTTACATGATAATCAAACTTGCCAAGAATGCAGAGGCAAACGCCAAGCTTCAGCCTAGGAAAGCCGGCAGGAGTTCAATAAACATCCCGCAAAAGTGGCTATATGTATTGTTTGTAGTACTCCTTGCTTTTCAGGTGTACCTCAACATCTCAGCTTACTATGCAGTACTCCAAGGGATGAAAAACTACTCTCTATTTATAATAGGTATAATAATGTTGGTCTTCGCTGCAATGTTTCACCTCTACAGGTACGGACGGGCCCTTGCAAAGGCTCCTCCACCAAAGCCTGTCCCACCTGCTCCCTCTAAGCCAGCAGTTGCACCCAAACCAGTGCCTGCTGCTACCACAGAAGAAAAGCCATTGGCACCTCCCCCACACATCGCTGCAAAAGCCAGCTCCGAACAGAAGACGCAGATGCCACAACAGCAACAACAGCAGCAAAAGCATGCAACATCTGGTCAGGGCGGCACTGGTGCGGCTGCACAAGCAGCGGATCGTGTCCAATCTATATTGACGCCGGATAGCATTGAGGAACCGGACAAAAGTCTCTCTAACCGATAAGCTTTATATGTGAAAATAAGGATTTGAAGATCAAGTTATGGTAAGCCATGCTGCCGGCATAAGTGTCGTTGCTTTTGTTGTTGCAGTTGCTGTAAGTATGGGCTACTACCAGTTTGTCTTCATCCCACAGGCTAATGCAAAACCTACGCTCCCAGAAACAGTACTTAACCCTGCGGAAACCGTAAAGGTCAAAATTGCACAAGGCGCCTCTCTGCCAACTAATGGTCAGTTTTTTGTTCCAAAGGAAGCGCGTGGAACAATAGGATTATCAAATAAGGTGACGTGGACAAATGGCGACGTCACTGGCCACACCGTTACGTCTGACAATGGCTACGTTGATAAAATCAATGGCGACTTTGATTCGATCAAGCAGCTAGGCTCAGTAATCCCGCCAGGCCAAACTTTCGACTTTACATTTACCGAGGTTGGCGAATACCCATATCATTGCGAGCCGCATCCGCACATGCAACGGGTAGTCAAAATTGTCGAGAACTTCGCCTAAGCTTTTGCTATTCTTACGTATGTGATGTCGCTTACTACTTCCTTATGCTCTTGTA
>JALZFN010000185.1 GCA_030861545.1 Thermoproteota archaeon
CCTCCAAGAATTACTGTAATGACTTTTTTGACTTTTTCTTGACTTGGCTAATAATAATAAGTCATTCCCATATAAGAAGAGAAAAATATAGGATTAACTGGACACAGACGAATATAGTGTCTACCAAATAATAGATCCTCATCTCAAAAAGTTATTTAATGAGTAAGGTTTTTTTTGGCAGATGCCTGAGGAAATCTCTGATTCCCGTCTCATAAAAAAAAGAATAACTCGGCGTGCCTTTTTGAAATTTGCAGCTGCCATAGGTATTGGCATTGTGACAGCGCCCTTCATTGGAAGTATACGCAAGTTTATGCCAAACTACTACTACTACTACAATTCTTCTGCCTTTAGCGGCCTCAGCCAAGATCAAAACCAAGACCCTGATAACAATAATAACAATAACAATAACGATAACGACGACAACAACAATAATTTCATAAGAACAGCACAAGCAGCCACTGCCTCAAATGACAAAAACGGAATCAGATACGTACAACCCTTATCATCATATCGGCTAACATACTCAAATGAAACTTGGACATATACAAAGAATTTCAGAAGCGACGGTTCTATGCGCTGCGATTTCAAAGATAGGATAAGAAAAAGCGTTTATGTTGCGGGTTACTTCAAAGTAAAAGGCCCTGATGCTGAAGAAGTTGCAGCAAAGCTTAATGGAGGTCCACACACATCAAGCAGTCCTGAGAATACCTATGCGGATACTATGGACATCGGTATAACGAACTTCCTAGGTACAAAAAGTAGAGTACGTTGGGAAAAGACACATCCATACTATACTAGTAGCATTAACCCAACTTCTTCTAGCCTCCCAATAGGAGACATTCGAAACAAATGGCGAGGATTCTGTGGGCTAAAAGTTAACTTAGACTCCGATGGCGACGGCAAGCCTGACAGAGTAGCCCTAATTGGAATGGTTGATGTGGGAGGACTGGATGCAATAACGATGAAGCCTCAGAACAACTGGAAGACCACATTCTCGCGCATCTTTAAACCATCAGAAATTGCTCTAAAGAGTATATGGACGCCTTATGTGGCTACGATTGGCAAACCCGGATTAGCACAGCAAACAATTAGGATTGACCAACAAAGTCAAAGTGAATGGCTAAGCAGTTCTAATCCTCCATACAAATATGTAACCTGCAAGGAAGTAACTGCCACTAAGATTTAGAGGTGGAGGTGAGGGCAAAGAACTAAGAGGAATGAAAAGGTAGGTACTCGCAAAGATGGATGGAACCACTTCCTAAAAGACACGCGTGCACGCTCTTGTCGGCTTTCCATGTTGTTAAAGTATCATAGCGTACTACTGAATCTTACTCATTGTTTCTTATCTCAATACAATGCTTGGCAATGTCCGTATCTGAGCTTTCTATCATTAAGCTATCCTTTTCATATCCTTAAGTCATCAATTAACTTAAAATGTATACACATCACATCTTTCTCTCTGTAGAGTGATCCAGGTTATGACCAATGATTATTTTGAGATAGATAGGCTGGTAGAGGACCTTGCTAAGCTTTACTCTACCGCATGCGCCACATCTTGGTTTAAGATAATGGGAAACATGCGCCCAAGTCGCGAAGAATTCCGAGGCAAAGTTATAGAATTTATGAAGCACTTTGAATATACACTTTCGTCATTTCCACAGACACCAGCAGGCGACCAATTCCGAGAACACACAAGGCAAAGCCTTGAAAAAGAAATTGCAAATGTACTTGCTGGTGAGAACAAGGATGTCGAAAAGCGCTACAAGTACTATGTCAATTATGGCTAAATTTCCGATTTCAGCTGCCTGATGAACAACATCATAAATCTTGTACGCTTTGCAGCAATTCTCTTGGCTGTTTTGGTATGCATCAAGTCCTTTAGATGCAATAATTTTCTTTGAAAATGGTCTAGCGTCCACAGCTTATCATCTAACTTCCTGCCTGATCTCCAGAATGGGTCCTGTGCGTTGTAAAACATTCTCTTTTCTGAGCCACTTATGCTAAATGTGCGCGCAATCCCTATTGCACCGAGCGCATCAAGCCTGTCTGCATCCTGTAATATTCTTGCTTCAAGACTTGTTGGGACCACTCTTTTAGAGTAGCTGTGTGTCCGTATACAGTATGAAACCCGGTTTATCTTGTCATTTGAATATCCATAGCTCTGTAGCATGCGTTCTGCTAAGTCAGCGCTGTCGTCTGATGAGTTAGAGGATTTGCTGCTTCCTTTTGGATAGGCGACAAGGTCATGCAGCAATACTGCCAGAAGCAGTATTTCCATATTGGCACCTTCGAGTTTACCTATCATCTTAGCATTCTTGTAGACTCGCATGATGTGCTGGTAATCGTGTGCCGGCTCGCGGC
>JALZFN010000249.1 GCA_030861545.1 Thermoproteota archaeon
TTGAAATTGACTCTTTTGAAGATTACCGGAAGATCCTGCATAGCGTAGAAGCCATCTAAGACCGACCGATCTCACCTATGACTAATCGCTAAGGTTGTTGTAGAGTACAACCCTTGAATGAGACGATGATGCGAGACATATACAACAACAGTAAGCTTCGCAGGTAGTGCTGTTACAGTGGTTTTTAGCAACTTATAGAACAAGCTCCTATTCCTACTGTGAAACTTCGTCAAGATTATTCGCTTATCCTAAATTTGTCGAGGGTATGCCCGTAGGAGCAGACCAAAACGGCACCAAGAAAATTAGGTACAATCTAAATCATTATATGACAATCATGGGTATTATTCACTTATGTTCGCTAGAAAGCAGCCATGGCAAAAGAGGGACACCGGGCTTACTGCAAGGATAATCGTCAGCTTTGCAGTCCTTACCATACTATACATTATATTTCTCAGCGTGCTCACATATGTAGGCGTCAGCGCCATTGCAATAGCTGTTATCGCCGGCATAATGATAATCGCGCAATGGTATTTTTCGGACAAGATAGTACTATGGAGCACTGGCGCAAAAATAGTGAACAGAGAGCAATTCCCCGAACTTCATGATCTCGTCGAGCGCATAGTAGTGAGGAATAATTTGCCAAAACCCAAGATAGCAGTAATTAACACTAGAATTCCCAACGCGTTTGCCACTGGCAAGACCCCCAAAAGCTCCGTTGTTGCCGTGAGTATGGGTCTGATGGAGCAGCTCGATACTGAGGAGATAGAATCCGTCATCGCGCACGAGCTGGCTCACATTAAGAACCGCGATGTACTCGTCTTGACTCTTGCAAGCATTTTTTCAATGATCGCATGGTATCTGATGAGGTTTGGCATGTATGGCGCGATGTACGGCGGCGGCTATGGCAGGCGCGACAGGGATAGCGCCGGCGGAATGGCGCTGATACTGCTCGTCGCAATTGTCACTTGGTTTGCAAGCTTTTTGATAATCCGAGCGATTTCCCGATACCGCGAGTTTGTGGCTGATAGGGATAGTGCTCTCATAACAGGCAAACCAAGCAAGCTCGCTAGTGCGCTGTTAAAGATAAGCGGTACAATGAAGCGCATCCCAACTCGTGACTTACGAGAAATAGAGGGCATGAATGCATTCTTTATCATACCCGCGCTGTCCGGCGATAGCTTTACAAGCTTGTTTTCAACTCACCCTCCTGTTGCTGAGAGAGTAAAGAAGCTCATGGAAATGGAGGCTGCCATGAGCTGAGCTTTTTCCGAAGGATCCGAGATAACATCAACCGCAGGCGCCTGCCAAAGGTTGACTCTGAAATATTATTCTCCATTTCTTCAGCGTATATTACACTTAATGTCAAGCTTGGGCTAGAGGTTACAGGTAGATGCGGACTCACATTCAAGAAGGTCAGCGGCACATTCTTTTACGAAATGGAACAAGACATTCGAAGGTTCCTTGGCAACCTGCAGCCAGAGTTTGATCTAGCTTGGCGTACAGTGACTGATACATATGGCTACATGTGGATAGTTTTTGAAGGCAAAAGAATGGAAGACCTTTTGGCAGGATTGACTGCTGTAGGCGATATCGTTGAAGAAAGAGGCTTTTCTGATTATCTGCTGGCCGCAGTCTTCGAGTTTTCAAGCAAGCGCGAAGAAGAAACAACGGCAACAAGATATCAGTATCTAATCTACAATTACAAGCGCAACAACTTTTTCCCATTCATTCCAACTGGCCAAAAAACAAGGGATACTGAGCAGGAGATGAAGCTGATGGCAGCTATAGCTGAAGAAATACCATTTGAAAAAGATATGACGCTATGGTATCCGCTGTGGGATCTTCCCCTTAGAGCTCGGGAATAACTCCTTCTCCTCTGAACAACTTCTTGGCCTCATCTATAGAGAGGTCAGCGCTTGGCAGTATAATATCGGATTTGATTATCTCGTGCGGATCAAGCGGTTTGCCATCCTTAACAACCAGGCGGTTAAGCTCTGTCAGCTTCCTCTTAAATTCGGTGTCATCAGACCTTTCCGCGCTTACCAGCTCGACCATCGCGTTGTCAAGATCATTAAGCCTCTTAAGAGTCCTGTTATCTACAGTAAATTGTCCCTGACCCATTATGCGAACTATCCTGTTAGCGGCTGCCGTCGTAGTTCCTTTTGGCTTAGCTTTGGCAATTGCTGTCTTTTTATGTGTCACGCGAGCGGTTTTACGTGTAGAAACCACGGCCTTTTTAGAGGAAGATTTGCGTTTGGAGGCACGCCTTGACTTGAGCTTGCTTGCGCCAGCTCGGCTCTTGCTCTTGTTCGCTTTCCGATTCATTGTTGCGCTTCTTGCTCCAACTGCTGCTTCTTCTTACGTTCCTTCTCTGACTTTAACTTTGCTAATTCTTCGTCGACTGAATTTTGCACTGTAATTTTTTCTAATTCTCTTTCGATTTCATCCTTATTTGATGTATAATCGGTAAGTACGCCTGAATTTATCATATCATCTAGCGCCTCAGACTTGGCCTTCATGCGTTCTGTTTTTTCTTCAGCCCTATTCATGGCCATACCGACATCTGTCATTTCCTCTGAGATGCCAGTAACACTCTCTTTTATCTTCACTTGAGCCTCTGCGGCAGAGTACTTTGCTTTGATCACTTCCTTTCTACCCTTAAACTCCTCCACCTTTATGGACATGCGTTTTTCGGCCTCTTCCATTTTCTGCTCTTCTATCTTCATGTCCGCTATCTGCTTGTCAAGGCCCTGCATCTGAGTCAGGTTAGCGTTTTTTCGCTCAAGTGCAAGACGAGCAAGGTCTTCGCGATTTGCCTCAAGGGCTCTTCGTGCCTGCTCATCAAGCAACCTTATGTTGTCCCACAGTCTAGATTTCTGCATTTCAAGCCTTTTGCGTGAGGTGATAATCTCAGCAAGGCTTCTTCGCAGCTTGTTTAGCATTTCTTGCTGCTTGACATACGAATAATCGAGAGCTTCTTGTGGGTTTTCAAACCTGTCAACGAGGGTGCTTACTTTTTGTGAAATGACAGTTGAGATCCGGTTCATCAGGCCCAATTTTTCATTAACTCCAATATATTGAGATGATGTTGGATATTAAAGCATAATGATATCACCTATTGAACCTGCGCCACTCGTGTTCGTCAGGCGGGCCGTACTCTTCTTTTTTCTTAAAGTATCCCCAGTACAGCAAAAACCCACCGGCGGCAAGCATCACAAGTGCAAACTTTTCATTTGTGACTTGGCTATTGCCAAAGTTATCGATAAACTGCTGCGTACCGTCTTCGATCAAGCCTGCAGCATGCTGAATATTAAATAACACAAGATTGCGGATCATGATAATGACGGCAGTGACTATGAAGAGTACTCCCATTGCCGACATCCAGTTCCTGCCGCGCCTACTGCCAGCTTCTTCCTTCCATCTCATATTATATTAGTACAATTACAAGATGCCATTGCTGATAATGTTTACGTTCAGACTACTAACTTTAATCCAGGATTCTTCATCTTATTTCTCTTGGCAGCATTTAGGCACATTGGTGTTAGGATCTCTGCCTGGTACGAAAGGGATAGAGGACCAAGATACACCGGTCTTAAGCCGGCTATCTCATGTACAAGGTCTGCTAGTTTTGATATCGTGTTTTGGTCGTCTCCACAGATGAAAGTATCGGCGTCAAGGCTGTAGTCTGCGTTTTTGAGCTTGGATTCAGATATAGTGTGAAAAGCAGAGACTACTCTTGACCGTGGTGGCAACCGGTCAGCGACTATCTCTGCTGCTTGTTTTTTGCCTTGCTCCAATGGAATATAGACAAAGCCAGCTTCTGTCCTAGTCATAGGCACAATGGGCGAAACGACAATACAGTCATCCCTGATCTTTCCAACAAGATTGCCGCAAGTATCATCAATGAATTCATATGGAATCGAAAGAATTAGAACATCGATATCATTTGCAAATGCACTGTTATCAATACCGCTGATGCTCCCAGTAATAGTGCTGTAGGCTTGTCTGGCAGACTTTGTATAATTCTCTGCCGCTTCTCTAGCCTTTTGAGCATCTCTTGATCCAAGGATCACGTCGTGCTTTTGACACCACCGGAGTGCAAATCCCTCGCCCATTCCACCAGTACCGCCGACTATTCCAATCTTCATATAAAGTCGTTCATGGTTGGTCTTGATATTAATGTTACATCAGGGCTTAGCCAATGTTGGGCTCTTGTTTTTTGCGAAGCATCAAGGCAATGGTTGGTGATGGTGGCGACACGAGTAGTGTGTACGGAACAAGCGAATACCTCAATTATCGGATGAATAATTCAATGATCATAAAATATTCCCCACTTACTCGCGTTTCTCAAGGTCGTTGAATGTTGTCTAAAGCAAACAGTCAGTATGTAGCTTAGTCTAACTTGCAGCCTTTAGGGAGCTCTTTTTTATGCTAGTTTATTATAGCGGGAAAAACCCTCAATTAGCTGCCATGAGGATATGAGTAGAGACGCTTGAGACGAGAACTTTTTATTGAAAACGAAGCGCAAAATTCGATAGCATCAGGGAGCAAAAAAAGAGAGGAAGGCAAGGAGGACCCCTACAGAATCTTGACTTTGGCTTATTGGCTGCGGCATAGCACCTTTATCGCATTATTGCTCAGTTGCAACGGCAATCATAAGCGGAATATTCTTTCTATTC
>JALZFN010000256.1 GCA_030861545.1 Thermoproteota archaeon
GAATACTATCATAACAGCCAATAAAACAAACATTAGTTTAGCTTGGAATTTGTATAACTATAATAATCATCAATCTAGCTTGGTTGTTGGTTAAATAGTTGTTCCAGAGTGATAAGGCAGCGGGTTCGGTGGGATTCGGACCCACGACATTTTAACCCAGAAAAACTTGCTGACTGGTTAAGAGCCAGACGCTCTACCTGGCTGAGCTACGAACCCACAAAAAATTTTCAAACAAAAGTGTTATTTAAATCAAACTAGCGACCTGCAATTCTATGAATATGGTTTCGTCAAATGTGTGGCATACAAGTTAGTGGTGTATACGAGTTAGTTCAAAATCACATTTCACAAGCGGAATGACAGCAAGAAAAAATAAAAAATATGAAGAAAAACTCACGCTCGCTTTGCAACAATAACAACTTCGGAGCAGTAAAGTATAAGACTTTGACTTCTCTGTTTCAACACCATGAGCAGTTATGCAGGAAACTGCGATAATTGTGGAAAACCGAATATTGCTATAGCAATAGAAGTTGTCAAAAGCGAAGGTGGCGGATTTACTTCAGAATTTTGGTGTATTGATTGTCTTAGGACAGAACTCCACAAAAAGGATAGATGATATATTATCATACTGTTAGCATCCTTCATCTTCTGCCACTGTGCAGGGCACTTGCCCAATGAATTGTACTAATACAACCAAGAGAGATCAGAATCTTTCATTGCCTACCAATTGTGTAGTTACAACGCCGGCGGAACTACAAATTTCTTGTCCCAGCGTAAAAATCTTTATTGTACAAAAAGAAAAGAGCTAAGCAATTCTAGCAGTTTGTTGTTGTTGTTGCTGCTGCTGCTGCTGTTGCTGTTCGCTGCGCTGAATTATCTTGACAATAGCCTCAGACACAGAACAGTTTAACTGATCTTTTTCTTTTAGGATGTGTCTATAGGCATCCAGCGTGATATACACGGGTATTGAACCGGTGCCTTCAAGCAGTGCCTTTACCCGGAGCAAACCATTTTCCATCCCCCTCTCAGCAATCTTCTTGAGCTTGACCTTGTCCATGAAGCTACCAAGAGGACCCATGGGCATGTCGTATTCGACTGTCATGGCAGTCTTGCTCTTTTTCTCACTTATCTCCTCGAACTCGACTGTTATCTGCCAGCTCTTGAAAGGACCCTCTATCATCTTGGCGACAATCTTGCGCATAGGTACATAATCGATAGTTTCACAGTCCCACTCCAGCTTTTTGCCATCAAAATCCCCGCTTATCCTGAAAATAGTGCCAACTCCAAACCCATTCTTGACTTCAACTGGAATAACACTCAACCCCATATTCTCCGGGAACTGGTCAGCCATGTGCTCTGGCCTCGCAAAATAGGTAAACACCTCGCTGATTGGCGCGTTAATTTCCATGCTCTTGTGAATAACTGTCATTGCAGCTGAAGAAAGCTGGCGGACTGAATTTAAAGGTTTTGAAAGAGAAGAGAAGAGAAGAAAAAGGATGTTCTATTCCCTAAGCAAGTGGGTTACCATTCACTATCTCATCAAGGCACTGGGTGATATCTTGTTTTGTAACAGCGATCGGGTTGTTGTCAAGATGTCCGCGATCAGGCAGGATGTCATCTGCAGCTTGGTCAAGTGGCTTTTTGAGTCTGATAGGCTCGAACTTGAGCTTTTGGCATATCCCCTTAAACCGCTCATAATATATGGACTTGTTGAACTTGTGCGCAACAGTTGTACAGGAGGACAGAGCGTATCCATGCGGTACTCCTTCATTTGAAAAAACGTAAGAAAGCGCATGCCCAAGCGTCGTTGAGGCATTGCCAAAGCCGATGCCTGATAGCATTGCTCCGTAAGGTAGAAGCTCATGCTTATCATGGATTATTCCATCTTCAAGTATGTCAAAGGCTTCCTTGCAGAAAAATTTTGTGAAAGGGTTTGCAAGCTTGCTGTCGTATGCTTCAGATGCTTGAGCCGCAGCATCGCAGGCGGAATTTCTCATGATATTAAACGGTGTGCCAGGCAGAAAATATGGATCCACAATTGCGGCGTCAGCTAGAAATGCTTCTTCCTGAAGGAGCTTTTTCTTGTGGTTAAAGCTTATGACTGCATAAGTTGTCATTTCGGCGCCTGTTCCAAATGTTGTTGGAATTAGGATTTTAGGCTTGCCCGTTATCTTGCCCAGATACTTGCAGACATCCATTGAGCTTCCGCCCCCAAGGCCTATGAAACATGAGATGTCCTTACCCTCATACTGCTTCTGTATGGCTTCAACGGTTTCAATGGCAGGATCAGGCGTCACCTTATCGTAAACCTCGCAGTTTCTGATTCCCATGTAATCCAACCATTTGTTGTAAATATCCGGGGTAGTTGTGGTAATGACAAGAGCGTTTTTTGGATAGGGGAATTCTTTTGCGGCGTTTTCGCCAAACATGATCTTCCTTGGCATCATTACTTTCCAAGCCATTAGATAATGGGTTGTCCCATTGGTGTTTTATGTTTTACTAGGATGGACTAAGTTTTGCCAAGCTTGGATGCCTTTACTATACTTGCTTTTTTAGTTGCATCGCCAGGTTCCGCTTCTCATGCCTCATAAGGTATACTATCCCAATAACTGTAAAAACTTCGATGGCTTTTGCCAGGACGCCGCCGGCGTCGATGTCCTCTGGAACATTATTGGGAGAAAGGGGCGGCGGAAAAGTTACAGCGTAAGCGTACAAGCCAAGAAGTACCCCTGTGCCAACTAGCCCAAATAGGTTGACTGCTAGTGTCTTCCGATAGTGTTGATAGGCAGACTCGTTTACGCCCTGACCAGTCAATGTCAAGAGCGTGTACGCCACACCATAGACTATCTGCATAACCGCTGCAACTAGCAGAAAAATGCTGTATTCGAGGCGCAGTGATGCATGCTCAGCGTATACGGCTAAATGCACAATACCGCCAGCTATTGCAGCCAACATGACAACATACTTTGCGGTTTCACTCTGCTGATTGCTAATACCGTACCTCTTCCCATTTTTTACTCTGCTTCTGTAGTTCCACGCTAGCACGCCACCGACAACTGAAAGGGGGACAATAAATGCAAATAGCATCGCAGCGCTCCATACCGTACCAAAATTGTTTGAAATTGACACATTAAATATTGTCCTGTCACAGTTGCAGCCCGTGGTAGCCGTAAGTGTTGTGCGGGGCGCATCAATACCGTTGGGGTTGATGGAGCCGCCATTTTTTGCCACGCTTAATACTATCTGATAGTTGCCAACTTCAGGAAAACCATAAAAAACCTGAAAGTCACCCCTTTCCTGGGTGGTCCAAGGCCAAGCTTGAAGCCTTTGCCCTGTTGAGGCAGAATATATCTCAACCATAGTTTGAATGTTATAAGTGTCATGACCATCCCGGTCCTGAACACTGAACATAACAGCTGTAGGTTCATTTGGACGAGCATACTCTGGCTCTAGTGCCTCATATGCGTAGTATGGGCCTATCTCGTCTCCTCTGTTGTTGTAATGTGTAAAGTGTTCAAAATGGGCATACGCATGCTCCAAGGAGAAAAAAAAGGGTAATAACATCATGAAAGACGATACTAGAACAATAAAGTGCCGTCGACTCATCGCGACGATCATATTATTCACCTCTGCTCGTATAAATCATTGCGCTCTACAATTATTATTCTAATTAGTCCTTGCTGCTGGCAGAAAGATTTGAGGATACCTCAGTTGTCTTGACTTTTGGATTGTAGATAATATTAAAGGCGTATAGCACGGTTATTAGCATCATTGAGAATAGCACAATCCCAAGCGCTAAGTGAGCAGTGACCAGGACTGCATGAAGTCGCTCAACTATCACTATGGCTCCAAGGGTTACTTGTCCTATCACTGCACCAGCGGCTATTATCGAAGATATTTTCATACCTCTTGGAGCATGATTTGATTTTAGTGTAAAGGCCATTGTCGCAATCACTAGCATGCCTGTTGTAGCGGCAAATGACCTATGGATGTATTCTATGATAAAGTCTGCGTGAGGCACTAGACCCTGTGGGCATAGTGGCCAATCAGGACACGTAAGCCCCACACCAGAAGCGCTGACGTATCCTCCGATAAATATGAGCGTAAATAGGACAGCAAGGGTAGCAAAAGAGAGGGCTTTGAGAAGGTGCATGTATATTATTGACTCTTTGTTAACCTACTGTCATCTTCCCAGTCATGTATGGATGAATCATGCAGTAAAAGTCATATTGGCCTGGATTGACTTGTGCCAAAGATATCTTGGCCGATTCGCCGCCATTAATTATGTTTGTATTAAACTGCTTAGCGGAGTTGGGATCGGAGGGCCCTGTTCCAGATGTAACCGTATGCGGCACTGTGTCGTGATTGACTACCGTAACCTCATCGCCTTTCTTTGCTGTCAACTGATCAGGATCGTAATCGGGGCTACCTTGTACTGAAGCGCCTTCTAAGATATTTATTGTGGGTCCGCCAGCACCACCAGCGGCACCTCCAGTGGCGTTACCTCCTCCTGCTTGTCCACCAGCACCACCGCCCTGTGCTCCTGCTGCAGCTATCGTAATCTCGCCTGTCATATATGGGTGAACGGTGCAATGATAGGCAATCGTATCACCCTGCTTTGCACCAGTTATCTCGACAGGATTTGATTTTTCGCCACCAGTTATAATCCCAGTGTCAAATAACTTTGCGTTGTTTGGATCACTGGGCCCGCTTCCAGAAGTTGCGGTATGCGGCACTGTGTCTTGGTTGTCCCAAACTATTTTGTTACCAAGGGGCACCTGAGCCTTATCGGGGTCGTAGTCAGGGCTTCCCTGTACAGCCGCCCCTTGCAGAATTGCTATAGCAGTAGTTCCTGCCGCTGGTGCCTGCTGCTGTTGTTGGGCAGCTGGTCTCTCGGTACGCAACTGGGTTACAGGAGGAGGATGTTTAGCCATATCCCCGAAGAATGGGATCAGAATCGCTGCTCCTACAGCCATCATCGCTACGATTATTACAAGACCTTTGGCCAGCCTTCTAGGCGATGTCAGGATTATTGGTTCTTTCTCATGGCTGTGTGGGTCATCCGAACTCATGTTTATTCTGTCCTTTCTTCCTCTTTTTAGTGGTGTGGCTCACGGCGTCTATAATCATAGTACTGCTCTTGAATGCCAAATGGATCTTCCATTTTGGCCGGTTTGCCCCATCCGGCAGTTTTTATCAAGTTCACTATGAATATTACCATTGCACCAGCCACTATCCACGCGCCTACTGTCGAGATCTGGTTCATTATAATAAGTGGCTCCACCGGGACATAATCGTATACTCGGCGGGGCATTCCATACAGGCCAAGAATGTGTTGTGTGATAAATATCATGGACACTCCAATGAACATTAGCCAGAACTGAACCATCGCTGCCCTTTCGTTATACATTCTGCCGGTTATCATTGGAAGCATGTAATAGATGAAGCCTATGAAGCCAAATGTTATCAGTCCCATAAGGAACAGATGCATGTGCCCTACTACCCAATAGCTATCATGCGTTAGGAAGTCAAGGGGCATTGCTGTGTTTACGATGCCCCCAGCTCCCGCTAGGAAGAACAAAATGATGCCCCCGACCGCAAATGCCATGGGCGCTCTGAATCGGATCCTTCCTCCCCACATTGTTGCTATCCAGTTAAAAACGTGCATAGCTGAGGCTGGAACTGCTGCCAATGTCCCTATCATAAATACGGTTTTTTCTGTAAAGCCCATACCTGTTGCATACATATGATGAGCCCAAGAGGCAAAGGAAACAATTGTCAGCAATACAAATGCAGTAACTCCCGAAGTATAACTGAATATAGGTTTTCTCGAAAATTTAGCAACTATCTCATATATCATACCCACTGCCGGTATCAAGAAGACATA
>JALZFN010000267.1 GCA_030861545.1 Thermoproteota archaeon
GCAAGAAGTTTTACATGTCCAACCTTCTTTAAAACTTCGACTTCCGGTATACTGCGTATACCATCTATTACAACATTGCCAAAGCTTCCATCCCTTCCTAGCTTTTGCATGACAATATGGCCGACAGCGCCCGGTCCCAGATCCTGTCTTAGCTGGAGCATCAACTTTCCCAAATTCCTGTCTGTTGGCTCAAATCCCAGCCTTTTTGCTTCCTCCCTTACGGCATCGCCCATTGTTACAACTGCAAACCCCTTTTCTTTAAGAAAAAATGCTACTGTAGACTTACCTGCTCCTGGCATACCTGTGAGGCAGACTATCAGCCTTTTAGACATATGTTATTCTGCAGAAAGGTCCCAGTAATTGGCGTCTTTGAACTCTTCCTTTGCCTTGCCAAGTGCCTTCCATTCTTTGAACGATTTAGGGTACAACTTGACGTTTTTGAATCCTGCCAGCTTGAGCGCGTAGTAGGTCAGGCCAGAAAGCGTACCGACACTTCCGCAATATGTAATTATCTCAGCATCATTTGTTATGCCGCGGTTTTCAATGATTCGCTTCAGCTCTTCAGCCCTACGCAGTATGCTGTCTTCTGATCTTACCATCGTATAAGGTATATTCTTTGCACCTGGTATATGCTCTGTCAGATAATTCAGTCGTTCCCTTGAGTCGACAAGCAGCTTGCCAGGCTGCGATTTGGCGGCTTCAACATATGGAGCATCGACATAGATGTCTTTATTGAGCCTGAGCGAATGGCTGGCCTTGGGAAAGGTGCGTGGCTGCTTTTCAGTTTCGAGACCAAGTTCCTTCCATTGCTTAAAGGTAGTCTCTAGAAGTGCAATATTGTCATGTCCAACATACTGAAACGTCCATGCTACCCTAGCTGCAAGCGCACCAAAGGTATCGTCATATACCACAACCGGAGTTTTGTCAGATACACCTAAACCTTCTAGAATGTCCACTATTTTTTCCGGTACGTCATTTTCAAGCACATGCCCAAGCGGCAGCGAAACTGCAGTAGGTATATGTTCCAACTGATAGTCTTCCGCCCTGCGTACGTCAACCACACGCACTGATTCTTTCTTACGTATAAGCGACCTCAAGGTGTCGGCGTCGCATAGAATTTGAAGTTTGAAATCCTCTTCCGATACCTTGACTGCTGCATTTTTCCTCTTAATCGTTGATCCTGTCGTCGTCAAGCAGCGCATTCTCCTCTGGCAGTCTTAGCAGTAAAGTATGAGTCGCTGCCATAATCTCTATAGGCATCAGGGTTCTCTTGAGGAGAAGGCAGCTGTATCACGTCGCCAAGAGCCGCTTTCACATCTTCCAAATTCTTAACGGTCCCTGATCCTTGGCCCTTTGTCAGGCGTACAATCCACTGATGTAGCGTTTCTTGACCTGCTCTTTCTTTCTTGAACAGCTCAATTATCTTCAATGTTGTATCAATTACCCTCTTTGCCGGCACTCGAATTACCGCTTTTCCCAGTTCGCCATCCTCACCTGCGCTTCCTCCAAACAACATAGTGTAAGTCGGTGTCATGGCGTTATTCATCCTAGTTGCGCCCCCAAAGAATCCAATGGTTGCGACTTCGTGCTGGCCGCAAGAGTTGGGGCAGCCGCTTATCTTGATGCTTGCATCACGCAAGGAATCATCGATGTCAAGCCCAAGCTCTAGGAACTTGCGTTGCACTTCCTTTGCGAGCCTGTGTGAATTTGTGATTGCTAAATTACATGAAGTCGTGCCGGAGCAGCCCACCGCAGAGGCAATTGTTAGGGCACCAGGGTTTGCAAGGCCAGCACTCGCGAGCTTTTCGTAAAAATTGCGAAGATCGCTTTCCCGCACGTAGCGCACTGCAAAGTTCTGATGGGGCGTATTCCGAGCAACACCCTCTGCTGAATAGTCTCGAATTGCCGAAGCAAGTACTCGAAGTTGGCTGGCTGTGATGTCTCCTGCGCCTAGGGTGACAAATACTGTAAAGTATCCTTCCTGCTTTTGCGGGACGGTGTTGGTATGCAGCCACCGCTCAATTTCCTGGCTATCCTTTGCAATTTTCAGATTCAGCATCGGCAGTTTCGTCGTAATCTTTGATACCGTTGACGGTAACTGCGTTTTATCTTCATGAGACTTGACATCAAAGAGCTGCACCGTCGAATATGAGCTTGTCATTTCCACTATCGAGCGCTCCTTGAGGACCATCTTTTGGAATTTTTCCCAGCCCATTTCGTGTACAAGATAGCGCATCCTATTCCTTGCCATGTTTTCGCGGTTCCCATGCCTATCGAACAACCTAACTGTCGCCATGCATGTCGCAAGAAGCCTGTTCTCTGGAGTAAAGTCTTCAAGCAAATGGCCTATGAAAGAGGCAGCCCCGAGTCCTCCTCCAAGATAAATCTTGAATCCTTTGGTCACTTCGCCATTTTCCCCAGGCTTTACAGCGGGTACAAGTCCAATATCTGCCACCCTTACAAGGCCATGGATGTTGCAGCATGAGAAGTTAATCTTGAACTTGCGCGGAAGATTCTGACACATCGGGTTGCGTAAGAAGAATCTTGCTATTGCTTTAGAATATGGAGT
>JALZFN010000276.1 GCA_030861545.1 Thermoproteota archaeon
GTAAAGAGCACTAACAGAAACGTGAAGATTTTTGTTTTGGCAGATAGAGGCCTTTCAGAGAATAAGACACGGATAATGGATTATGGCGCAGATGAGTTTGCAGTAAAGCCATTAAGCATGGAATCGTTGATTAACAAAGTGAACATGAAGTTACTGGAAGAAGCTGCTAAGAGTGCTACTACTACTACTTCTTCTCATTCTGCCTAAAGAAGTTCCACCTATACATCTCTCCCTGCTTCTGCGACTCTTCAGTCCTATTTCCCAAGTCATCAGCCTCAAGATATGTAGGCCATATTTAAAATGAACAAGAAAAGGCCATATCCTACGACTACTTATTGGAATTCTTTATTTCTTGCTGCTGCCGCTTCAGAAATCTGGAGATTCTTATCGATCGTATCAAGTGCCTTAGTAAAAGGAGACAGATTTAGCGAATTTGCAATTGCCTGCTTTCTCTTTGATTACCGCTCCTTTGCTTCGGTTATTCAACTGCATTTCATACCAAACTTTTGGTGGCTCTTTTCCACAGCATCCCTTCTAGGTGCATCTAAAATGCAGTAGAGCAAGTTCGCTTCCTTGTTGCTATGCAATACTTAGGGTTGATATATCTTCTTGTCTATTTTTCCCAATGTCGGCCAGGCTCAACTCCTAATCTCTTCAACTTTAGAAGTATATAGCTGACGCCTCTGATTCGTGTAAAAACAACAACAACGGCTAAGAAAATGCACAGAGAACGTTGAGCAGATAGAGGCTATGAAGTCGACGGCAGCAAGAAAAAGGGAACATTGAGGATAAAGGAAGACTAGAGCAATAAGAGAAAAATAGCAGCGTATCATGTTTCTCTATTTTCTTAGCGCAAATTAGCAGCGAGTGAGAGTTTTTTTAATGTTAGAGAGTCTTCTGGTATAACAAAATAAGATAGCGTCAAATGACTCCAGCTTAACTAGACGACCCCCTTTAACAATAAGAGAATTATGGTTAGGCCAAAATGCGATAAGAATAGGATATATCTACCAACAAGGGGACTTGCTCATATAACAACAAACAAAGATACCTGAATGGCGGAGAGCAAGCAGATGGTATGAAAATTAGCAGCGTCGTGGTAAGGACGGTTAAGAGATAGTCGCAGAATGAAGTTCAGTTTTCCAAGCAACAACATTCTTGCCGATTAACCAATACTCCTCGCCACTAGCTAATCAACTGCTCCTCTTTGAACTTAAGATGGTTGTCTTTCAATTGCCTGAGAAATCTACCTAGCCTGTCGAAGCTGATGATGTGTTGGCATTCCAGTTTTGGAATTATCCTACTATCAGAGCGAACTCCTATGGACACGCCTGCCTTTCTAAATGCGGGGTTGTCATTTTCAGAATCCCCCAAGTATAATACATCTTCCGCTCTAATCGTGCTACTGCTGTCCCTATTAGTGATAATGATATTTTTTCTAAAATGATTTTCATTCCCTCTTCCTGTATCATGGGCGCTAGCGGAGATTTCAGATAGTGTCAAATCAAACGCTGTGCCTTTGTTGCATTCACTTATGTAAATATCTGCAAGGGGATGAAAATCATATTTCTGCAGGTAAAGGCCTACAATAGGCTCTGGTGACTGAGATAGATTTGCTGCTGCGCTAGAAACAAAACCACGCACACGTTTTCTGTAATAATCCCAATCCCTGGTGTGCCTCCAATCAACAGTTATTCCTGCCAGTATATATCTAGTGGATGTATATTTTCTCTCCACTATGATGTTTCTAAGCTCTGGGTCAGATTCAACACTCCTGGCAGTTTCCTCTAGCAAGTAAGACCGAGCAGAAAGGTCTGATTCCTCGCCCACCAATAGCTTTGTTCGGATTGGAGGAGATTGCTGCTGCTCTGCTGTAGCATCATAATTACTAGCAAAACTTAGAGTTTCAATACCCATCAAGCAGGATATAACTCTAGCAAAAGCCCTGGTCTCTTTGAGATAAAAATAGTCTTTGCTTGAAATAATGCATACGGGTATCTGTTGCGATATTTGTTGAAGTGCCTCCTTAATCTCTAGTGGGGTGCGATTTTGACCCAAGCTCATGTCCCTTGCAGCGCTAGCAGAACACAGTGTACCATCATAGTCTGAAAAAATTGCACGAATTGGTTTTCCCTCACTGTCCTCCTCCTTCTTGTTCTTGTCAACAACATCATCGATAGTAGAATCATTTGACCTTATCATAGTACATACAATTCCTGTATTGTGACTAAGCCATTGTCGCAAACCATTCTCTTTATCTGTGAAAGGAGGTGCTCAAGCTTTGATTGCTCGTCTACCCCCTCTATTACTAATGGGTAGTTTACTGAAATTCCTTCTATACGCAAGGTAGATTTTCCACGCCTGCCAAATCCATCAACTCCATTTATGACAGTAGCCCCGCAGATACCTGCCCCCATCATAAAATCAAGCAATACGTTGTAAAGCCGCTTGCCATCTAGACGGTCATTCTTCTTTATCCTAATTGTCACACGCCACATTTTGACTTTTGTTCTCAGCTTCGTCGATTAGTTGTTATTTCGTGGACTATCATCATCATTGTAGTCGTTTCTGATGCAGCTGGGTCTGAATCCATAGGTTTTCAAATATTGAAAGATAACTAAAGACAGTTGCTTCGCTATTAGAATAAGTAGCTAATCCAACAGCTTCCTCAGATGTTTCCATTTCATCATCTTTTAGCTCTACTGTCAGACATAAGCTTTGGTCTACTACCCGCGTTGTTAGTTTATTTTGAAAAGTCTGTTTAATTGTTCTAATATCAATTCCTGCATCTTTCAGTTGTTGTATTCTTTCGGTTATTATATTACCTACAGGCACTAAAATTCTAACCTTTATACCATGCACCCTTGCTGCTTCTTTTAGCAACTCTAGCGCTCCTGCTTTCTCTTGGCGGCGAAATGCATTTGCTGTAGAAAAAAGTATGAGTATTTCATCTTCTGCCGCTTTGATAAGGTCAAATCCTAGCTTTTGTATTTCGGATGGGTCTCTGACCGTTTCAACAAACGCTCTCTTTGCTCCTCCCTCTATCTCTTTGAATCTTTGTTTAGCTGGAATTGCCCTGTTCCATAACATATCAAAGAAAAATTGCTCTTGCTCAACAAATTCTTTGGCTGTGCTAAAAATCACATGTGTCAATGGTCTCGCCTCCTGTGCGATTGCATAACCTGCATAAAATGACTCGCCTACTGCAAAATTTCCTTTAACTCTATCAAGGTGACGAATTTCACTGACAACTTGCCTAAGCTTCTTGCAGTAATGCAAATTATCTTTTGTAATTTCAGTAACGAAGCTAGTCCTTATGCCTCTATTCTTTACATCAATAAACGCCTTCTTTACTGGTTCAGTTGTAACGATTATAGAAGGATGTCTTACATCACCACAGTTATCGAATCTGTGCTTTACTTGTGATAACGTCTGTAGTGTTCTGTCGATTATGTATTCAACACCATACTGCACCTCTGTCTTTTCACCAGCTTCTTTAGACGCAGCAGTATTAGACGAAGGAGGCGACGTTGATGACGTCAAGCTCAACATTTCACCTGTCAACTTTTCCACTCTCATAGATAAAAGCTCAGCTGAAAGAATATTATTTTTCAAAATTAGTGACATACTATAAGAGTGAGTTAGTTCTATCTTCACAAGAATTGTTCTTAAGCAAAGCAGAAAGGGACTATCTGACATCAAACGAAGAGATTAATCACGATTATGTCTCTGTGTAAAGTCTAGACTGCACAAAAAGTTAAGGGAGTTTAATCGTCAAGAGTTGCCGCTATTAGTGGAAAAGGGCTTAGTTGACATTGCAGAAATCCGCAAGATTGCAGAATATTGCAATAATAATAATGATGGTAGAGGTGCCTTGGTAGCTCAGCCTGGTAGAGAGTTACCATTAATTGAGAGCGAAAATAAGAAAGGAGCCTTGGCCGGGATTCGAGCCCGGGACCTCTACCTATCTGGAGGAGGAAGCCCCCCCAAAAAAGGACTTCTACCTTACCAAGGTAACGCTCTACCAGGCTATCCTCCATCCTCCTTTCGTTGCCGCCGCGACACTGCAGCTGCTGCTGCGCCGCGACGTTCAGCTTTTTCCTTATGCGATACCTTAGATAACGCTGCTTTCTATTACTAAACTGCTCTGGGTTATCTAGAAAAGTCTGTTCCGTTGGACTTAGGAGTCTCACACTTGAGACGATTGAGTTGAGCTAAAAAGGGGATAAGTTAGGAAGGTTCGACATATTCATTGAGAATAATAGGCTGACATACATACACACACGTCCCCCAAGGACTGGATAGCATTGATAAGGGATAATGGGCATAAAAATTGTGTTATCTGGATATGAGTGAAGACAACAGAACAACAACAGCCACCAACTTAACTAATACGGTTAAGAATGTGCTAAGGACAGTTAAAAGGACTACAGGAAATGACGAAAATGCAGATAACGACGAAGGTAACGACCGCCAAAAGTAAACCTGACTTCGCTATCCATTCGTTTCTGTATATTAGATATATACACAGCAATTTATGGCACCAGAAGTCAATAGGTATGAATTAAACACAGGTCACAAAAGCATCCGTAACCTATATTTGTATCAAAAGTTAGGATACAGAGAATTCAAAAGAATACTTGTAAATGAAAAAGTCACGATGGTATTT
>JALZFN010000284.1 GCA_030861545.1 Thermoproteota archaeon
CTCCAAGTGCCTCTCGTCAAAGCCTAGCATGATTTGATATACAGTTGGTTCCTTTATTTTTTATTATCCTCTACCTGTGGCCGCTTTAATCTTTTACCTCGTAAGTCACAAGTGGATTGTCCAGTGGAATGAACGGGACGATAGTCTTACCATTCTCGAGTATACACTATGGTTTACTGCCATGAAAGAATTATCGCTCAAGCGCCCCACTTTCCGTTGTCATTATAGGTATGTTTCTAATGATTGCTCACCAAAGACATTAGCATATTTGGTCTTACATTGGGAGCATAGTGTGAACAGTCCTCGAGGTACGATGTAATCAGCATCAGCGGAGCATACACGACATACATAGTAAGCGCTCCGCCGCCATCTTGGTTTACTTGTAGCACGGTGAAAAGGAATGATAGTCATTTCTGCCGCATCATCATTCCCCTATGCTATAAAAGAGCTGTTCGACGTCTGTCGCCTTTGGTTGATTGCCGAGGAATACGTGCACGCTATAGATCCACTCTAAAATCAAAAGCATTAGGCTCTTTTATTAAAGCCTAGAAAGCATCACCTCAGTTAATGCTATTCTTATTGTGGAAATACCAGTCCTAAATGGAAAGGCTCCATGGCCTCTACCTGTCTTAGGATTTATCCATTCATAAAAAGCAAGTGTCTGTGGATGGCTTCCTCGAGTGAGTGCGGAAATGAGCTCATTGCATTCTCTATATTTATGAAATCTGCTTCTTGCAAGTATCTCGATTCCAGTTATCCATGGCCAGAAGGTGTGGTTATGGTATTGGTTTGAATTCAAAACCCAAGGACCGGTTCTTTCCAATTCCTTTTCTGTAACTAAAGGCCATGTGCTATCCATCCATACTCGATTCTTGAGGACCTCTAAGGTCCTTGAGGCCCTTTCTTCTGTGAACTTCTTTGGAACTCTAAGCAGACTACTACTACTCCGATTTTTCTTCTTGCTTGCTATTAGATTATCGCCGTCACTATTGTCATTGCCCCTAAAGCGCATGCTTAGAATATCATTAAATGTATTTTCAGTTATTGAAACAAGATAAAGCGACGTATCCTGGGTCAACACCTTTCTTCCCTCGTTGTATTTATTGTAACTACTTAGTGTCCCATCCGCTCCATTGTAAAGATCAATATATGTACCGTCCTGTTCGGACCAGAGCTTTTCTTCCACAGCATTCACTGTTCTCTCTGTCATTACCATTAACTTGTTTGCCATAGACTTTTGATCAATTTCACAAAGCAATGATGAAAGGTTACTGACAGCCATTATCCAAGATGCCTGACTGTAAACTATCTTGCCTGCTCGAAGTGCAGTATCCATCCAATCCTCGTTATATCCTTGTTCAAGCAGCCCATCGTTATCTATATCCCGCCTTGCAAGGTAATCAACTGCAGCAACCATTCGGGGGACAAGAAATTCTATCAATTCTGTAGGCCTTGATATGATCTCTAATGGAGGATTGTATACTGCAGTAGCGAATGATGATTCTTGTTTATTGTTGTAATCTGCAGACGACATTGGATTTTCTGCAGACTGTGGGGGAAGTGACGGATTAGGAGGCGATGATATGGAGGCCCATTCTGACAAGTTCTCATAATAAGAGTAAAGCCCTGCTTTGAGATAAACATCCAAAATCCAAGAAGTAGTGGAAATCATCAACGCAGTAGAATCTATATCAGGATTCTGCGCATAAACCTCGGAGAAACCTTGTGTGTGATATATGGTTGAAGGTAGAGCGCCCCTAAATCTCTCTTTTGTTTCTCTATCTGCAGTACTCGTCTCGAATCCTAATTCAGGCGATCCCCTTCCATAAATCACTTTTTCATCATTATTACCTATTTGATGTGTCCAGATGAAATACAACGATCTTAGAACGTTATAGGTATCTCCAGTAAGAAACTGATCCTTAAGTATATATGCTGCATCTCTCGTCCATATAGCCTTGTAATAGTCGCCTGGGTTTATGCCAAGATGAACATATTCTGCTGTCTTTTCAAGAAACTTGTCTGCTTCCATGAAAAATGGATTCAAATCTTCTTGCTGCAAAGAGTTTGATGTTTGATTTGTCATGGTCTCTTAATCAAGGTAATGATAAACACTGTCGGTTCTGACTTGCTGACGCATAGCCGTACGCGACAAAGTCACCCCTTTTTTTATGTTACGGTTGGTAGTAAGGGCGGTCATCAGTGGCATAAGCAAAATTGCTATAGAGGCGACCTCCATAGTTAATGTTGTTTTTATTTGACGGCAATCACATTTGAATAAAATCGATTACCACCTGCATATATATATGTCAACAAAGGAACAACCAAGAAAAAATTTCCTCATGCTATATTCATAGCGGCCTATCAGCTGTCGCATAAGGAGAGAGTACTTGGGGTTCATGCTCGTTGTGTGAAGAAAAAAGGCATAGGTAAAATGAGTACTGGGATGTGAGAATTGCATCAGGTACAAAAATAATTTCCGCACAAATTACCATGAATTTTACGTTGATATAAAATTGTATAATGCCCACATATCACCTTTTTAGGACTGCTCCTACACAACTTCATCCTATAAATTTATTCGA
>JALZFN010000070.1 GCA_030861545.1 Thermoproteota archaeon
GCAAGGCTGGACGAAAGCAATATGGCAACGGAAGCATCAGCTGGTATCTTGGCAGACTGACGCAACTTTGTAATGCCTAGTGCTCCTAGTATGGAAAGCGTCAGGCCAGTCCAAAGAGGATAAATGTTAGCAGCAAGCCCTATTGCTATACCGCCAAACGCTGCATGAGAAAGTGCATCGCCAAAGAGCGAGTTGCGTCTTAGCACAAGAAAGAGCCCGATCACCGACGAGGTTATCGCTACTGCAATGCCCGCAATGAGAGCACGCTGCATGAACTCAAATTCCAAAACTTCAAAAACCATATCTCTCTCTCTCTCTCTCTCTCTCTCTCTTCACTTGTGAGCGTGGTTGTGTAGCTGCATGTGGGCCTGCATGCTTGATTCTGAATATGCCTTGAGGAGATCCGGATTTTCAAAGAACTCATGTGTCTTGCCATGGAAGAACATCGAACGGTTGACGCATGCCACACTCGTGGCAAGCCTGTTGACTGCATCAAGATCATGTGATGCCCAGATTATGGTGATCCTGTTCTCCTGATTCAATTTTTTCAAAAGTGAATAGAATTTGTTTTGTGCTTCAAGGTCAATGCCTGTTACAGGCTCGTCTAATATCAGGAGCCTGGGATTGTTGACCATCGCCTTTGCTATCAGCACTCGCTGTTGCTGGCCACCAGACAGTTCACCTACTCTGCAATCCTTTTGCACAAGCAGATCTACAGTTTCAAGCGCAGATTCAATTTTCTCTTTAGATATCTTGCCACTAACGGTAGTAGTAATTCCAAGTGACACAATTTCTTCAACTGTCGCGGGGAAGTTCTGCTCGATCGTTTTCTTTTGTGGTATGTAACCTATGCTTTTGAAAACTTTGCTGTTTTTATTATTCTTGACGTCCTCTCCAAAAATTTTAATCATGCCTGTATAGCTATCAAGTAGCCCTAGCATGCAGCTGAAAAGTGTGGTCTTGCCAGCACCGTTTGGGCCTATTATTCCCAGTATGTCTCCCTCACCAATTGAGAAGGAGATGTTGTTCAGAACCAGATTACCTGAGTACGCATATGAGAGCCGATCGATCTCAACTACCTGCATTCTAGAGCCTCCTTTAGGTTTGTAACATTTTTTTGCCTCTCCTTATCAATGCAGTAGCCAGTGCCTGTTGCCTGTTTCTCTCTGACAATGCCTTCAATTGAGCTGAGCACTAGCACCTTGCCCCTTGGATTTTGCTGGCAATTATTGTGTATGAAATCTTTTCATGATCTTTACCATTTTGCTGTGCTGTACCAATACTAGCGTTTGAAGTGGCATTTCTGGCAAGTTGAATTAATGTGGTGGTGACAATTGTTGCAAGAGTGCCGGCCCCCTTGTGATTCATCCTATACCTTCCGCATGTTAATAAGAATAAATACCTTTGTTATTAAGTAATATGGAACTCCTTATAAATAACTTAATAATACTACTACAAGCGTTGACGATAGTAAGCGTTTCACTTAACAGCGACATCCTGACAGAGATAGACAAACTACAGAAAGTCCTTGGATTTTCTGGCAGATCTGAGATTGTAAGAGCCGGCATCAGAAACCTTTTGGCAGAAGAAAAAGACAGGCAGAATTTATCTGGAGATCTTTTTGCAGTTCTTTTGGCAATACATGATGAAAAATCAGACGATCAAGTGACGGAAATGCGACACGATTATGATAAGCTGATCACTACTCATATACACAACAAAATAGACCGAGACAGATGCCTTGAAATATTTCTACTAAAAGGTGAAGCCGAAGAGATAAAAGACATGACCAAGAAATTTCAGTCAAACAAAAAAATGGATCATGCCAAGCTGATTGCAATGTAATATTATCTGTGTGTGTGTATATGCAGCTTGATCACAGATGATCACGTTTTTCACGAGCCCAATTGGACTAGGGCACGCAACACGCGATATTGCGATTGCAGAGAAACTGAAAACTGATATTTTGTTTGTAAGCGGCGAGGGCGCATCAACTCTGAGCTCAAGAAAAGGCTTCAAAGCGCTAGACCTTTACAGGCCACCGAAATTCAATATTGAATCTGGGCAGCTGCAGAATTTATTCAAATGGCTCATGAGCTACTACTTGTACTACAAGAAGTGCAAGATAATTTCAAAGGAAATTCTGGACAAGCAGCACGACAATCGATTGATAGTAAGCGATGAGGATTTTGCTTCAATTGCAGTCGCTAAGGAGAGGGGCCGGAGGTGCGTGCTAATAACCGACATTATCGAGACACATTTTACAAGTGGTCTGGCGTCAATAATAGAGAAAAAGATGAACAAGTCTATGCGCAAAATTATGCAGGCATGTGACTGTATCATCATTCCAGAAGTTGGAGACGATAAGGACAATATCTGCTATGTAGGTCCAATAGTAAGGCAGGTAAGCGCCGACCGCAACACGCTACGCAAACAGTTTTGTTTTGAGAAAAATACAATACTGGTCAGCGGTGGAGGAACTAATGCTGGCAAATACTTGATTCAAAAAGCAATATCAGTACATTGCAAGCTTCAAAGTACGCTAGATTCGGAGCTGATAATCGTGTCTGGTCCCTCACTAAAACTGCCTGATTCGCAAGAGTATCGCAACCTTGGCTTTGTAGACAACATGCATGATGTAGTCTATGCTGCAGATCTCGTGATATCGCTTGCTGGCAGATCCACAATGGATGAGTCGATAGCGTACGGTACGCCTGGAATTTTCATACCGATCAAGAACCACTTTGAGCAGGAGCAGGGTGCAGCACGCTTGGGGTTCAAGTATGAAGATATTTTCCGACTTGAGCAACTGATCGAAGAAAAGATTGGATGTAGGAGCAATGTAGTGGATGTGGAAGGTGCCGCAAAGGCGGCTAAACTCATTTCTATGCTTGTGTGATGTACGTACACACAAAAAACCTGTAGTAGTATATGCTGCTGAGTAAAAAATTAGAGCATCATTGTCAGCATCATTGTCAGATATATTCTTGTATGAGAGTTCGAGATCTAAATTTCTGATAGAGAGAGGGTGAGTATTAATACATCTCGCCAGCTGATTCATAATAGTGTGAAATCAATCACGCTTGAAAAACTACTTGGCCAAGATTACAAGAAGATCTCAAAAAAAATAGAGAAGTTCATCTCTGGTTATATCTCAACGAGCTCTGCAAAGGGGCTAGTAATAGGGTTGAGTGGTGGTCTTGATTCCTCTGTCGTTTTGAAATTAAGTGTAAATGCCCTTGGACCGTCAAAGGTGCTTGGCCTTGTTATGCCAAGCGACACTACTCCAAGAGAAGATACCACTCATGCAATAGATCTAGCCAAGGAGCTCAAGATAAAATATCACATTATTGATATTCATCCGATAATCAGAAAATTTGAAGAGGTTTTACCACAGGACAAGGG
>JALZFN010000301.1 GCA_030861545.1 Thermoproteota archaeon
CCGTACTTGGTTCTAATGGTAATGATGTCATACGCGGAACTCCAGGCAATGATGTAATCAATGGATTAGGTGGGAACGATGTCATAAATGCTGGCAATGGAGGCAATGACGAAATATGTGGAGGCGACGGCAATGACGTAATCAACAGTGGAGATGGTAATGATCGCATCAACGGCGGTGCTAGCAGGGATGTCATAAACAGCGGTTCTGGCAATGATCAAGTATATGGCTTGCAGGGTAATGACGTAATCAACACTCAAGTTGGTAATGATTTGATAGATGGCGGACCGGACAATGATGTTGGAAATGCAGGTCCTGGCATAGATAAGTGCTTTAATGTGGAGGTTTCATCAAACTGCGAGCCTTGAAAAAAAGTAAGCTACAGGATTCAGTAACTAATGGTGTGTATATCTCTTAAATTGCAATACAGTGACACACGACAAAATCATGCACCAAAGCTATTGACAAAGATTATTGTTGATATGGGTAATCTTTAAAGCTCAAACAGTAGGACCCCTTTACATGCGGGAACCTAATCCCACCGAACCTGCGTCAAAATTGTCTGTTATATTATTGCTGTATCATGAATAGTTTCTTGTTTCTCTAACTTCAAGCAATTTCTTTTTCTGTCCTTGAGTTAGCAGTTCTTTATCTCTCTCTGTAAGAGTCTCATAGTTCCCCCAATGGTAGCAGCTAACGCCCTTGACATTGCCATCCTGTGTCTTTGGTGCTAAAGATGCTTCATAGCTTATCAAATCTGCTGCTTTGCTGTCTCCACCAAATAGAAAGAAAAAGCCCATATCTACAATGGCAGTAACTCCAACTCTACCTTCTTTCCTTGCACGCTCCGAAAGTGAATCAATCAGCTTTTTCATGCCATTGGGGTCTGGAAAGAAGGAGTGAAATGAGTCTACTATTAGTAGAGAACCGCTGTCGATTAGCGCCTGCACGCTTTCAACACCAAAAGCATTGAGATGGTGCTTTACACTGTCTACTGTTTCATAAAACGGTGCGATAAGGATAATTCTTGGGTTTGATTGTTTATTGTTGTATCTGGAATTATTATTATTATTGTTGTTGTTATTATCTTCTTCAACTTCTTGCTCTCTTGATGCTGCCAAATGGTCTTGAACATACTTGGTATAAATCTGGCGGAACGACTGCGTATTGGGGTATACTAAAATAGTATTCTCTCCATCTTCCACTTCTTTATCAAGCCATCTCTGAATTGATTCCTCGTTGTCTTTGCTCTCAGTTCTCATCAATATTTCTTCATTACCTCACTCTACTTCGTCTGCCTTCTTTCTGTTCTTTGTATCGCTTATAAGACTCAAAATCTTGTTAGTCAAGTCTTTAATACCAATCGGCTTTTGAACAAAGCCATCTACCTGGGTAGAAGGAAATACTTTAGAAAACTCACTGCCTCTTATCTCAAAAGCAGTCATAAGAACCGTCTTGACGTTGGGATTAATCTCTTTGACTTTTTTTGACAGTTGTATTCCAGATAGTGAAGGCATTCTGATGTCCGACAGCACCAAACAATAGGACTCTGCATTGGATTTGAAGCTTTGTAGGGCCTCATGGGGGTTGGTAAACGCCTCAACTGAAAATCCATTTTTAAGGAGACCCATCTTTAGAACTTGAGCTATATCAGAGTCGTCATCCACAATAAGCAGTTTAGCTAAAGGTTTGTTATTATCTGACAATGGTAAGCTCTCCTACTATTCCTTTACCTTGCCAGTGAAGCTTATCGAAGGTCTCATTTCTCTTGAAATTGTAATAAGTATATTTCGACAATAAATAAGGCTTTAGCTATCTATTTTCCTGTGTATAGTGTTAACTTCCATCTAATGGTGATTTCAACAGTGTTTTACCGTTTCAAACGGTCAGCCGCATAGTCAATGATACTGACTAATACAATCAGCCAGCCAAAAAAGGCCGCCACATATCATATCAGCAAATCCTAAGTAGGAAATGGGATTATCAGGTCAAAAATGTCTGTAGATTATTGTTGCTAGTGCCTTACAAGCTCTGCCGCAAGGACATATTTCGCTGCATATAGAGTCAATATCTTGATTATAGTTGCGGGAGTTCTCGATTCTAATTGTAAAAGAGTTTCTTGATTCTGTGAAGGCTAAAAATATCAGGAATGCCTTATAAGAGATAAGTTGCAGCGGCACTATAACGATATATGAGAATATTGAAAAAAACAACAGCAGCTCTTGTGCTGTCAATGACTGTACCGGTGTTTGCTACACCTGCTGCGTTTGGTTTCAACATGGTGGTGGTGCTGAATTCAGAACAACGAACTGTAATAACCAATACTAATCACGATACCAATACACAACAAGTAAACTCAATAAGAGTAACCCAAACTGCAGGAAATGAACCTGAGGTAGAATGTGAGGGTAACTTGAAATGTGAAATAATAGGCGATACAGTAGTTGCAACTTCAGAGCAGAATGATAATACTACGGTTACTACTACTATGACTCAATCAAACTCCCCGCTCGACAGTGATGATATCAATGCAATAAATCAAGATATTGCGGGTATGGTAAGCACAATCGTAGACAGAGTGTTCGAT
>JALZFN010000008.1 GCA_030861545.1 Thermoproteota archaeon
TCGCCACTATTCCATTCTACATATCAGGCATCATCCCGATCGTAGCGGCTGACGCACTGCTTGCATTTTCCAGATCGCGAGTTTCATCTTACGCTGCAGGTATAATAGTCAGCCTTGCGTTCTTTATGCTATATTATCCACTGATAACCTACACCTACAACGAAGTACTTGAAAGAAAGGTTGTATGGCCAAGCCTGATTGCGGCGATATACTTTGGCCTGATCCAAAATGTGTTTTCGCTTCTAGCCCTTCCGACAGCTGCAATGGGAATTTTTGGAGCCTTGGTAAGTGAGAGGCTTGCTCATTCTAAACAAAAATATTTAACATCTTTGCAGTTGCGCACGTAACACAACTAGAATGCAAAAGATAAATGCTGGGCTGCTGCGTTGTTTCTTTGATTGCAAGATCCCGATGCACCATATAGGATCCTACAAAAAAGCAATTGCATCGCCTCATTCTACCTGAAGGACTGCATAACAGGATTGAAGGAAAACGTCAGAGACAAGTCGGCTGATGTGGTCGTCACATCTCCTCCTTATAACATCGGCACCGGTTATAACTCATATAATGACGAGCTTCCACGTGAAAAATATCTAGCGTGGATGGAAGATGTAGGCATGGCAGTCAAGCAGGCACTTACAGATGACGGTTCTTTTTTCCTAAACATAGGAAACAAGCCAAAGGACCAGTGGATAGCGTGGGATGTTGCATACGTTCTAAGGAAGTACTTTGTTCTGCAGAATGTCATCCATTGGGTCAAATCGATAGCAATAAGTAAGACTGAAGCCGGTAACTATCCCAACATTGCCGGCGACATTGCAGTCGGCCACTTTAAGCCGATAGTAAGCAATAGGTTCCTAAACGACTGCCATGAGTACATCTTTCACTTCACAAAACATGGCAATGTGCCCCTTGACAAGCTGTCTGTCGGCATATCATACCAAGACAAGACAAACATTGGGCGCTGGAAGGCGGCCAAGGAAGATAGACGCGATAGAGGCAACATTTGGTTCATACCTTATGAAACAATACAAAGCAGAAGCAAGCAGCGGCCTCACCCCGCAACATTTCCTGCCGCTCTTCCTGAAAGATGTATCAGGTTGCATGGCAGCGCAAGAACGAAATTAGTCATTGATCCATTCGTTGGAATAGGCTCTTCTGCGGCTGCAGCAATGCGTCTTGGGATCTCATTTGTTGGATTTGAGATCGACAAAGAATATCTTGATACTGCAATAGATAAAACCATAGAGATGAGACGATAATGTATCAGCTCCCTGTCATCTCAAATCTCTAAAAAAATTTTATTAGACTATTAGTCTTTTAATCACGAGAAGCCTATTATCAGAAAACAGAAAAGCTAGTGTTACCTCAAAGCAAGTTTATCCTTTCAGCACATTCTTTATGAAACGACTTTGGCCTTCTGCAATATGCCTTACTTATTATGATATCTTACATTTTATTCTTCGACCACAGAATTTGCAGTCCTTGTTGCTTTGCTCTTATTCTAGTTACGACCGCATTATAGTTATGGTTGTCTGAGACTATGACATATATCCTCCCCAACGACTCCCTTAGAAAAAGGGCTACAGTAAAAGACTGACTTAACCATGTTAATCATAGCGTAAATATCTGAAAGGGCAAACAAAATCTTCCCTGTACCCGTCATGTATGTGAATTCACCAAGAAATGGTTTGCAGAAACATTTGTGTAAGGTTTAAGGCGACTAAAGATAGAGGAAGCAGCTATTATATCCAAGGATGCAAAAGATGTCAGACATGTGAGATTTTCATTAAGTGGAGAGGAACCAGATGCCCCTGTTGTCAGAGGTCGCTGAGGACAAAGCCACACAATAGGAAAAAGAAAAGGTAACGAGAAAGAAGAATTAACTATATTAATCATGACATAAATAGCTCCTCTGAGAAAATCAACCTCTATGACGAAAAAACGTTCTCATTCTCAGCAGCAGAGAAGAAATTCTATGTATTATAAGAGTATAACAAAAAAAAGAATTATTACTTATGGGATTATTGCAGCCGTCCTTTCAAGTATCGGCGTAGTTGGCTACCGGTCAATGATTCCTGTAAATAGCAGTACTCCAGTTTTTGGTATTCCAAATAATCATTTCGTCAAAGCAACATACTCTCCAAGCTCAGGGTACGTCTGGGTTAGCGTGGCTTCTGGTAGTGTCAAAGGGTTAAGGAGCAGTGGCGGCGGCATCACAAATCCATCTTACATTTTTCACAAAGGAGAATTAGACTCTATACGTGTAATAAACGAGGATTATGAAACTCATTCAACACATAACTTTAATGTAGATGAACTCAATATACATACCAAAGATTTGATTTACTTTGATACACAAACCATTACGTTTGTTGCTGACAAACCTGGCACATTCCACTATTATTGTACCATCCATCCAGAAATGAAAGGGGACATAACTATAGAATAAAAAATAATGGGGTAGAGGTAGAGAGAGATTATGAGCGACGACAATCAAGACCAGTCAACGCCAACGTCATCATCACGTCAGGACATTTTGACTATGCTTGATAGCTTTATTCAGCAAATACAGCAAATAAGAAGAATACTTTTTACTATGTCAATTTCCGCAATTGTTCTGGCACCACTCGCTATTGCGCTTTCCGTTTATCTGTTGATTCACCCATCATTCTTTGGCATATTGGAGACAGAAAATGAATTTGGACTGGTTCTGAGCATATTGCTTGGAGCAGTCATCATTACTTCAACGATCTGGCTTTTTACTGGGATAAAGCAATATTATTCTATGAGTCAGTGGAAGCGCAGATATACAGAATATCTAAGAGAAAAGGAAGAAATAGATAAAAAGATAGCATTACGATTTGGGCTGAATCAGGATTAGCATAGTAAGTCGGTATTAGCTTTTTTTTTCATTTCTCTAATGTAAAATTATTCTCCTTCTGCGTCCTCTTCTTTTTCATCTTTCCTTCGTGGAAACATCTTTTCATAAGGCTCAAGGATGTCTTTGCAAAACGCTATACCTTTCTGTGTTGGCCTATAGATGGCAACTGTTCTTTTTCCTATAGTCGTTTCTTTTCTTTCTATTAAGACATTGTGTTCGAGGTCATCTAAGATGGGCTTGTGTTTTTTCAGGTTCAAACCACAAAAGCTTACAAGAGCTGTTTGGTTAAGTTCGCCATATTCTACAAGTTTTATGATAACATCTTTGACTATGTATATGCGATCTCTGTAGGAGCTTGGTGAGCCGGACATATCTATTGTTCGCTTGTCAGCGCTGCGGTAATAGACTCACCAAAATATAATTGTGATATATTCTTCTCAAGTTAACAAGGTTAAGGCACGCTTTAATAATTTGGAAGGATTGTATGATTACCAGCACAGCCAGCAGGTATATGGAAAAGCAGAATTTGGCTTGGTCCCTGCCCTGACCCTTCGCCAATCCATTGCGAATCATCGCCTCAGGGCAGGGCCATCTCAATAGCTCCACACATGCCTTTGTGCCCTTTTATCCAGTAAAAAACATATCTCTAAGACCTGCCTCCGAGAAATCTTTTGAAGAAATACTCCACATATGACTTGTCCTTTTCAGCAAGTAAAAAAGAATACACATACATATTCATGCAAACTGAAGCTGAAACGCAGGCAAAACTACGGTTGATTAACCATGTTAAGCTATATTTTAAGAGGAAAGAAGAATTTGAGATTTACATGAAAATCTCTCCTTTTAGAAGGGATAATGGAGCAAAAGCCGACACACAATTCGTATGCAAGGAGTGCAAAATGATCTTTCAATCAAAAGACTCTTTAGATTTGCATAAAAGAAAGTCTGGACATTTTACTGGTTTGATATATTTTGGGAAACATGATAAGTAGGATTAGTTGATGTTCAGGCCAATGAAGCCTCATATCTTTGCTCTAGTTTGCAATGATGCTTGATAAATCAAATGCCTTTTGTGCTGAGATGTATGTTGCACTTAACAAAAATATGAAATTTAGATCACTCTCATAATCTATTGATAATAAGAAAACGATCGGAGTAGCAGAAATGACATGAAAGGGCCCATCAATACTTCGAGATCCTTTAATGATCTTTTATATTTCATATTTTCTGATGCATGGACATCTAGTAGATGATAACACTGCAAATAACAAGACTATTTTAGCCCATTTGGCATTGTAAAATTGATTAGGAGCATTGGCAGAGATCGTAGCGACTGAAGTAGTTCAGGATTTTGCAATAATTATGATAGCTGCTGCAGTCATGGCACTATTTACTGGCAGGCGTTAAAAGGGGACAGAAACGCAGAATGAATAACCGCTTTTCGCATAAGCAGCCGCCGCTACTAGCTTCTGTATGGGGTCCGAATCTAGATGTGTGGAACTGTCACTCTAAATCTAAGGAAAAGATAAGGTGCCAAATATGTTAGGCTTTAGTTGCTGATATTATCATTACAGGATTTCTTGCAAGCATCATTGTGCCAGTCGTGACCTTGCGCGCCTTTGATATCGTTATCTGAGTAATGTCTATTTCATTCAGTTCTAACTCGTTAATTGCTGTAAGCGCCTGATACATTGTTTCAATCAGTATTGTGTCTATGACGATCCTGCCTCCCTTTTTCAGCCTTCCTACTGCCAGTCCGATCACTTTTTTTGCATCGCCCCATGTGCCGCCCACTATTATTGAATTGACCTGTGGTAGATTTGGCAAGACATCCTGAGCTTTGGCCAATATGACCTCTTCTGCCTTGACACCAAATTTCTGTAGATTCTTTTTCGTCAGCTCGACTGCTTTCTCATCAAAGTCAATGGCATATACTTTGCCCTTTGTCTGCAGGCATAATTCTACAGTAATGCTTCCGCTGCCGCAGCCAACATCTATTGCTGAATGGTCTTCCTTAAGACGCAGCTTACTTATCACTATCGCACGAATGTCCTCCTTTGTTATTGGCACTTCCTCTGTCCTATCGAATAGCTCGTCAGGTATGCCTGGAGTAGAATAGTCCCATAATAGCAATTTGCTGTATCTGTTAAAAATGCTAGTGATATATTTTTAACTTATAATGGAGGACTGATGAAGCGTAGTATAGATCAGGATCATGAATGTGAGCAGCAGAAAGATGAATGGTATGATGCCTTCTGTTGCAACTTTTCTGCGCTTATCCTTTGGAATATTCTTGGCTATTCTCCTACCTATTGCAAGCGAAGCAAAGTAGAATACGATTCCGATTAGTACGGCCGTAGCTATTGATGTGTATTGGTCAAACGCAACTGGTATGACGAAGCCAGCGAGAATCCCGCCGGCTATGCCCACTATAGCACGCATGTAGTAAACCCTTTCAAATATATCCAAATTTGCCTTTTGTGATTAAATTGTAGCTAGTAAAATGCCTTGCGGCTGTGTCATTGTTATTTGATACTATTATTACTCCTATCATAATTGCCTACTTTTCATAAAATACGAAAACAAGTTATAATATATAGTATTAGACTATAACAGAATACTCATCTATCTGTCACCCTAGTGTTTTCAATTGTTTAATATTTATGACATGCCCTACTATCTTTGTCATGGAGCTATCCAGCATCGAGCTACGATACCTTGTTAATGAGATTCAAAGCAGAGTCATTAGTAGCTCTTCCTCAGAGTATTATGTAAGCAGCATCAATGCCATAACAAGGAGCTCCCTCTTTCTCAGGCTTCATCATCCTATGAAGGATGATGTTATGCTTGTCCTGTCAACGCGGGGCATTTGGATTACAAGGCTAAAGTTTAAGCCTGTAGATGAGAAGAATACCCTTGAGAATATCGCCCAGAAAGAGCTAGAGCGCGCCAAGCTTGAATTAATAGAGCAGGCTGGAAGTGAGCGCATTGTCTCACTAAGATTTAGGCAACTAGACGGAAAGGTGAGAATCGTAGTCTGCGAGTTCTTTGGCAATGGTAACCTCATAATTTGTGACGAAAATATGCAGATAATAGCAATCCTGCACCCAATACAAGTAAGGCATAGAACTCTCAGTGTGGGCCTGCGGTATGCCTACCCCCCGGCAAAAGGTGTCGATGTCTTCAAGATTACACTTGACCAAATGCTATCTCTAAAAGACGACACAAAGAACCTTGATGTGCTAAGGTGGATTGGACGCAGTATCTCTATGCCAAAGAAGTTTGTAGAAGAAGTAACCAGGCGCGCTGGTGTCCAAGTCACCAAGCAGGCTGCTCAATTATCTGACGATGAAGTAAGCAAGATTTACGAAACCATCAAGAACTTTGTCAATGATGTCGGCACCGGCAAAAACCATGAACCCATTGTAATCATGCAAAATGGCAAGCCGCAAGAAGCACTGCCTGTAATAACGCAAGAAGCAGCAACTGCTGCTACTGCTGCTGAAAACATGAAAAAGAACTTCAAAAAAGTTGGATCATATATGGACGCAGTTGACGAGGTATTGAGCAATGAAATCCTAGACATAGGGCGAAATAGCAGGACAGTCGAGCTAGATAGAGAGATCGCAGTACTTGAGCACGACCTAGAAGAACAGAATAAAGCTAAAGAAACTGTACTCCAAAAGGCAGCCGCAATACGCAAGTTAGCGAAGGAATTAATGGCGCTTTCTTACCTAAGCACTGACAAAATCGATGATGTGCTTGCAGTCAACTCTGCATCAATCGTGACGGAAAAGGGCATCAAATACATGCACGTCGCAGGCGAGCAGGTTGAGATGCATCCACACCTTGCCAAAGTAAGCTCGATGCTTTTTGAAAGGGCAAAAGAGATGGAGCGGGGCAATGCCTCGATAGAAGAAGCACGAGCCAGGATTCTTACACAGATTGAAAAATTAAGGAGTGAGACTGCCGCCATACACAAAAAAGTCATTATAAGAGAGCAAATCTCTAAAGAGTGGTATGAGCGCTACCGATGGTTTATCACCACTGATGGACTGCTGGCAATCGGCGGCCGCGATGCCTCATCCAATTCTGCATTAATACGCAAACACATGACAGAGCATGACATTGTTTTTCATGCTGAAGTTCATGGCTCACCATTTTTCATTTTGAAGAATGCTGCGACTTTTATAACAACCCAAGAAGACAAGATCGATTCATCCTTGCGGCAAGTCGCGCAGGCGACCATCTCATTCAGCAGGGCATGGAGGGACGGACTATCTAGCGCCGACGCATACTGGGTCATGCCGGAGCAGCTGAAAAAGGGGGCACCAACGGGGCAGTTTTTGCCAAAGGGCTCATTTGTAATAGAGGGCAAACGCAATTACTTCAAAGGAGTGCAGATAAGGCTTGCAATTGGCATCATGCAATTGAATGGCAGGGAAACGCTTGTCTGTGGGCCCGAGGAGGCAATAAAGAAACAGTCGATCTTTTATGCAGTGCTCTTGCAAGGCGGTATGGATCCGATGAACGTCGCCAAGAAGCTCAAGTCAGAATTTGTAAAAATAGCTGACAACAATATTACAGCTGCAGAATCAATCAAGCGTCTTGGCCTTGATGACCTTGTAAGAGCCTTGCCAGCAGGTCAGTCTAGGATATCGTTTGCTGCAAGGGGTCAGCAGCAACAGGTGCCATCACCACAGCCAGTGGCTATAGAAGCAGGCGACAAGTGATATCTCTGAATGGAATATGGAAGAAGATGAGAGTGAAGAGAGCATAGGCAGGTCTCAAGGGCATCACAAGGGTAGAGAATTTTCTAACATGAAGCAGCTCATAAGAAAAGAGTAAATAAGAATCGATGAACGGCTATGTGATGTATATAATATAACCTTTTACTGGTGAAAATCAGATAAGTAATTAAAGGCAGAAATTCGAATATTTTCTGTGGTAAAAAAGCCAGTCAGAGAACATGCCGATGCAAACATGACTACAAGGGTGCTTGTTAGGGACATCATGAACAGCCCTGTTGTTTCTGCATCTTCAAATGATACCATCCATGACATTGCAAAAAAGATGAAAGAGGGAAACATTGGAAGCATTGTCATAATGGAAAAGGACAAGCCCGTCGGCATTGTCACAGACTGGGACATTGTTTCTAATGCTATAGCCCATGACTCAAAGCCAAGCCAGATAAAAGCAAAAGACATCATGAAAGAGATCTACACTATAGAGAGTGAAGAGAGCATTACAGAGGCCGCACGCCTGCTTCGGAAGCACAATATCAAGCGTCTTGGAGTGGTCTACAAGAACAGGCTTGTAGGCATTATTTCCTCTTCAGATGTCATTGCTGTAACTCCCGACCTTGTAGAAATTGTATCTGAAAAAGCTGCCATCATTAGAGGTGAGCTTGGCATAGCTCGCTCTGCTGGCAA
>JALZFN010000063.1 GCA_030861545.1 Thermoproteota archaeon
GTCCTTGTTGTTGGCATCGAAGATGGTCATATCATTATTCATCTCTGACAGCGCTCATGTCTCTGTATCTGTGTCGTTGCTTGATGATGTTGCACCTTCATCCGTTGTTGATGTCGCACCTTCAGAAGGTGAATTTACTGTTACGGTAAACGATTCGGTTCCTGTATTGCCTGCTGCATCTGTAGCGCTGCATTCTACTGATGTATCACCTACTGAAAACGTTGAAGCAGAAGCTGGATCGCACGCAATTGTAATATCTCCTCCAACGGTGTCTTGTGTAACAGTACTACCATCATCTTCTAATGTAGCTATACCGTCGACATTATCTTGGGCTGTTACTGTATATGTCACCTCAGCACCGTCTTCGCTAGTGGCTTCAACTACAATGTCCTGAGGGACAGTAAGGACAGGCGCTGTAGTATCAGCTGGTGGTGTTACTAGTGCTGCTGTCTGATTTGCTCCTTGGTTTATTGTCTGGTTGACACTTGTACCATTTGTTGTTGCTCCGGCTGTCTGATTTGCTCCCTGACCAATCGTCTGATTGAGGCTAGTACCATTTGCTCCTCCTCCTCCTCCTCCTCCTGCTGCTGTCTGTGAAGCTGTTTGGTTGATTATCTGATTAATATTAGTACCATTTGATGCTACTATCTGTGAAGCTGATTGGTTGATGATTTGGGTTACGTTGCCTCCTCCTATTGCTATCTGAATGGCATTTTGGTTTATCTGCTGGTAGATATTGGTGATTTGCTGTAGGTTGACTATCTGCTTATTCTCAATCTTTATGACTTGATTTATGATATTGTTTACCGTCTGCTTATACTGTGGGTTTAGAATTATTGTAGATGCTGGATTTGTTTCATCTATATCCCTATCTGACGCGCACATAACTCCTGCAGACGCTGGCAGCCTATCAGTCTGATTGAGGTTTTCTACTACCATCAACCATACCATAAAATCATTAGGCATAGCTAGTCCATAACTTTCTAGCACGTTTAAGTCAGATCCAGCCAAGATTTGCTGGCTTGAGACTGCAAACTCGCCAGGCAGACAGTTTGCAAAGATGACGCTAACCGACCCCGGCTCTACAAAGACGACACTACCCCAACGCGGTGTGAAAATAATCCCATTTACCTGTTTATCGCCATTATCCAGGTATTGAGTTGTTAGCGTTTGGACTGATAACATCCGATTTTGCTGCTCTTGTTCCTGTTGAGTCAGCTGTTGTTGTGAAGAAGCCATTGCATATGGGCTTCCGACTAAGATTCCTGCAACAATCAAGATGATTGGTGCTGTTCGAGTCAATGATATCGATGATGACATATTCATAGAGTGAAGAGGGCCTTGTAGATAAGGCATGCGAGCAGCATCTCTTGAACTTTCTTCATTTATTAGATTTTGATAATTATTATAGGACAATTTATCAAAATAAAATATCATTGTTACTATTGTCTATGAACTCGTATCAGAGTTCATTGTCATGTTCGTCCAGTAATGGCACCAGCATAGCGGTCAACTTGTGGCTGAGATATGTAGTTTTAGACACTTCCAGAAAAAAGAAGATTCAATCCTTAGCAAGTCAGGGAAAATTGCATATTTCACATCTTGAATATGTCTCGCCGTCTAAGTGATCGAAATGGGTGCCGCATGATTTGCATGTGTGGTGTATATCATCGTAGCCATCGGGTCCCTCGAATCTGTGGCTTTCAAGTCGCTGACCCTTACACGTGATACATCTGCAGCCACATGATATCATATTATCTGCTGCACGCTATCTTTGCTAATACCATTTTTGACATGGTGGCATAATAATAATCTATTCGATGGTAGGTATGGCCAGTTTAATGTCCGGCGCCGAGTCAGGTTCATCCCAATCCAGCGCATTAGGGATTATATCTCCTAAAGGGTCATAGCGGTCAAACCTCGTCTTTTGTGGAGCGGATGCAACCAGGTGAACACGCACGCCGTTAGAAGATGATGATGATGACGATGATGGCGTTGAGGGCATCATCCCAACTTCAATTGCGCCGTCATCTCTGAATATACGCTGCACGTACCCCACTAGTTTGTTCAACTCACCAACAGGCATCCTTTCAGCCCCTATGACATATATCA
>JALZFN010000073.1 GCA_030861545.1 Thermoproteota archaeon
GAAGTTTACTGTTCAGACTTAAATAATGATGAAACTCAATGCATTTGTCATCTTTACTTTTACCACGATAGCGATAGTATCATGTTTCTTTGGTATTGCTCTAGCGCTCATTACTGCTATGCAACAGGCATCAGGTGCTACCTATTATAGCCCACAAACTAATTTCGCAGAGAATGAGATACCATTGATATCGCATAAATGGAATACAGAAAAAATAGACGGTTGTATTTACAAAGAAGAAGGTCTTTCTAACTCATATTATGTTTGGACAAAATTAGCTGTACAGCACTGGCGCCAAGCGTTGAGAGAATACACAGATAATTATGGCGCATGGAACATAACTGCTAGGCATATATCGTCCCTTGACGTGGCTGAAGGATGCGATATAGTTTTCTATATTTATGATTCCTACAAAGATTTTCCGGATTATCCAAATCAAACTGGTGCATATACCTCAGCAGAGTATGAAAACGGTATACCTTCGTTAATTCATGTCTACCTTTCGCCGGTCGTTCTCCATGGCGATGGCCATACAGAAATAGATTTGCCGTCCTACGCCTTTAGAAATTCGGCGATTCATGAAACAGGACATGCCCTTGGCCTAGGACACATGCATTCAGTAAAAGGATACCTGATGTCTCCACAGTTTGACTTCTGGGAGCAACACAAAGAATTCCCCATTACTACACTTGAACTGTCTGCCTTGGTAAAACTGTATGGAAAAGACGGTTTTGGCTAATGCTGTAAATATGGTAATCTGATTATGTATCCTGATCATCTCTTTAGCTGCTTGGTGGCATACATCTTATCGAGAGTAGTATTCTACAACGAACAAACCCAAATCTTTATTTTAAATAAGTATGCCTGCTGTACAGCGTGCAGAAGCATTGTCTTGCTTCATTAGCGTTATTGATATTTCTTGCAGCTTCTTCTTCTTTTATAGTGAGTACATATGGTCATGGCCTTGGGCAAGACCAAGCGCCTCCTGTCACCATTCAAGGAAAGCAGGTAACCGTGGAGGGAGTGATAAACCCTTCCTTTCTGCCAATTCCAGATTCTTCAAAGGCAATCCTCATAGTAAGGGCTCACGATGAGAATAATAATATCACTATAGCAGGCATAGACTACAGGATAGTAGTTGAGCTGCGAAATGAAACGCTGCTCGATCAGCGCTTTCGTTCCTCTGATGGTGTTGTCAAGGCAAACCTGATCCCAGACGGCAATATTAGAGGATGGGAGATAAATGGTCAAGTTACACCAAGCGAGCAGATAGAAGTGAGCCAGAGCAATCCAGTTGAATTAAGAAGCAGGATCCTATCAGCTGGCGGATTGTACCATCTTGTAATAACAATTGAAAAGAGTAGCACGGGCATTTCATTACAGACCGATCAAAAGTTTGACCTGTATATTAGCGTCGGCACTGCTTACACATTTGATTTTAACACGCCACAGGGACAAAATCAGATGGTGGTAAAAACGTATTACGATGAAATAACGAATTTTGACTATTCTAATAAGACAATTTCATTTGAAATGCCGTTTTCATGGGACAGTGCCTACGTCGCGCAGGTTCCAGTGCTTCATGTGGAAGTTCAGTTCCCAAAATCATTTGAGGAGCTGCAGACCAACAGCTACCGTGGGACGCTAAACGGCAGAGAGCTTGAGGCGCAGGCAGTAGTCATTGACGACTACACCTCTGAACAGAACCGCATCGTGCATTTTATTGTCTCCAACGCAATTCTGAGCCGCTTTGCTGAAAGAATTAATGACAACAATGACATCGCAGCCTTTACATTGCAGCCCTCAGAGAAGCCTAAATTCCCACTTGACTTAACCTCGTTGCCAAGTGAAAAGTTCCTCTTTCAACTATCGTGGGGTCCGGACGTAATTGAAACAGGTGTTCCAACGACATTTGTTATGAATATTCAAGATCCAGCTACAGGCGACCTTGTCAGAGGATCATCTTTCGATTTAGTATTAATACAGGATGGAAATGAAATTCATAATGAACACCTCTCATCCGATTTCGGCACCTATTCTTATGAGTACACCTTCTCAAAGCCAGGTACAGTCACGTTGGCTGCAAACAATATTAATAATGAAGATGAAAGCGCAAAGATAGATCTAGCTGTGCTTCAAGGA
>JALZFN010000075.1 GCA_030861545.1 Thermoproteota archaeon
AAAGTTGTGTGTAAGGGCGATCTCGGCATTTGGAACTGTGCGCTCGCCGGCTTTGCCAGTAAACTGCTCAAATACTTCGACTACCTGTCCAACGCCTGTCGCTCCGATCGGATGACCTTTTGATTTCAAGCCACCTGAGGGGTTTACGGGGATCTCGCCTCTGAGGCGTGTTGCTCCATCCCTTACGGAGTGGATCGCCTTGCCCTTGGGGAAGAATCCAAGATCTTCAATGTCTATTACCTCTGCTATTGTAAAGCAATCATGCACTTCGGCAAAGTCAATGTCCTTCGGACTCACCCCGGCCATCTTGTAGGCCTGCCTTGCAGCAGCCACTGTACTTGGGATGGTGGTAATGTCTTCGCGCCCTTGAACAGCGGCTGGTGAAGCGCCTCTGCCGGATCCAATTATTTCGATATATGGCTTGCCACTCTTTTTTGCAAACTCTTCGCTGCATAGAATAACGCCGGAGGCGCCATCAGAGAATGGGCAGCAATCAAGCAGCTTCAGCGGCGAAGCCACCACTGGTGACCTTAGCACGTCGTCAACTGTTATTTTCTTATGAACGTGTGCCTTGGGGTTCATCAACCCATTTTCATGGTTCTTGACCGCAACATAAGCGAGGTCTTCTTCTGTTGCCTTATGGGTAGTCAGGTAGGCGCGTGCCATAGATGCAAAAAGCCCAGGGAACGACGCGCCATTGCCACCTTCATAGAAAAAGTCAGAGCAGTAGGAGAATAAAGTCGTACTACGTGCCGTGCCGGTGTGCGTTACTTTTTCAACGCCAAGCGCAAGAACACAGTCATAGAATCCTGCTGCTATATTGGCATAAGCTTCTCTAAACATCACAGAGCCGGAACCACACGCCGATTCAATTGTAAGGCCCGGAACATAAGGAATTCCAAGGTTGCTCATTATGACAGGTGCCATGTGGACCTGCTTGTCAGCAACTCCAAAAACATTTGAAATGTAGCCAGCCTGGATTTCCTTTGGAGTAATACCAGCTGACTCAACAGCATCTTTGGCCGCATTTAGCGCAATCTCTATAATGCTTTCGTCCAATTTTCCATATTTCGTGCTACCAGCACCAAGGACGCAGACTTTATTGGTTGTCATCACATAAAAATTGCTTTTTTGCTTATAAATAGCTTAAACATCCTTGATACGTAAGAATCATAGTAGATGTGTAGCAAAAGAAAGTACTGAGCGTGATAGCACAGCCAATAGACATGCGGAATACATATCTTCTGTATATCTCGTTGCAACGCGATCGTCTTTTGCAGTCTCTAACTCAGGAATGCATCTAGGTCATTTTACAGGTCATTGGGACTCTTTTCTCTTTTGATTGCATATGCATCTTTTCAATAAAGGTAGCGCATCTGAGTCTACAACGAATTGAACATACAATCAATAGGCGAATGTGAAAAGGATCGAATTAATATGAATAGATCTGACAAGATCATCTAGCTGTTGTACACGCTTGTAGTCTGTGAAAAACCTGATGCTGCAAGGAGGATAGCTCAGGCGCTTGGCGAGCCAACTGAGTCGAGGCCCGGCGGCATTTCTATCTTTGATGTAAAAAATGGGGAGCACCAATATAAGATCTGCACTGCGCTTGGACATCTGTATGGACTGACCGATGCAGCCAAGAATAGGAGTGTATACCCGGTGCTTGACTTGGAGTGGGTACCTCTTGCCGAAAACCCGCGAGTGGTCAGAGCAATCAAGGTCATTTCTGAGCTAGCTAAAGATGCATCATCATTCGTGCACGCCTGCGACTACGACCAAGAAGGCGAAGTGATTGGCTACAGTATCCTACAGTATGCATGTAATGGTAAATATGCAGAAGCATCAAGAGCCAAATTTTCGACGCTAACTGAGGAGGAGATAAGGGACTCATTTGCTGCTCTGACCAAGCCAAACGGCTGGCTTGCAGAGGCAGGCCGGGCACGTCATATGCTAGATTTTATTTATGGAGTGAACCTGTCAAGGGCACTTGTTAGATCGTTTAAAACTGTCGGCAGGTATCGCAATCTCTCAATTGGAAGAGTGCAGGGACCGACGCTTGCGTTTGCAATTAGCAAAGAGATCGAGATCAATTTGCACATACCAGATCCCTACTGGATAATAACTGCACAGTTTGATAAAGACGGGCAGATATTTTCTGCCCAGTATGAAAAGCCAAAAATTGAGACATATACCGAAGCTAAGTCAATCATAAATAGCTGTACAGGCAGAAACGGAATAGTAAAAAAAGTAACCCAAAGCAAATCTGTGCTGCACCCGCCCGTGCCATTTAACATAGGCGATCTCCAGCGAGAGGCGTACAGGTTGTTCAAGCTGGGCCCCAGCTACACACTTGCAATAGCGGAAAAATTGTATTTGCAGGCACTGATATCGTACCCACGCACGTCGAGCCAAAAGCTTCCACCTTCCATAGGATATGGCAAAATAATTTCTCGTCTGTCAAAGATCGGCAGCTATAGCCAATTGACATTAATGCTCCTGTCAAAGAATAGACTTGTACCAAATCAAGGCAGGATGACTGACCCAGCTCACCCTGCGATCTACCCCACAGGGATTGCACCGCAGCATAAACTAAGCGGCATCGAATTCAAGCTGTACGATCTTATAGTGAAGAGGTTTCTTGCGGCATTTGGGGACCCAGCAGTCAGCCAGCAGGTAGATGTCACAATCGATGTGAGTGGATATCTCTTCACGGCAGAAGGCAGAACGCCAACCTACGAAGGTTGGATGGTGTTCTACAAGCCGTTTGCCCGGTTTATTGAGCACAAGCTTCCACAGCTACATAGGAGCGACCCTCTGAAAAATAGGGGCGTCGAAATGGAAGAGAAATTTACGCAGCCGCCGTATCGCTATAACCAAGCAAGCCTGCTAGCCAAGATGGAACAGGAAAAGATAGGAACCAAGGCTACAAGGGCGGACATAATATCAACACTGTTTAAGCGGAATTATGTGGCAACAGGCAAAAGTGGGCTTGGGGTAACGGACCTAGGCTTTGCAATCATTGATTCTATGAGAGAATTTATGCCCGGCATAATTTCTACTGACCTGACAAGAGGGATGGAAGAACAGCTTGAAAACGTAGAGCACGGATCAGTGGAGAGTATTTCTGTAATTGAGCAGGCGGTAGATAGACTGATAGAGTCGCTGGCTTTGTTCATGGAAAAGGAAGCATACATCGGGGCGCAGATAAACGATGCAGCATCGGCGTACAGCGCGCAGGCCGCAGCGCTTGGCCAGTGCCCACTGTGCAAAAAAGGGCAGCTTCGTATGATTCGGTCACGCACTACAAAAAAGCGCTTTGTGGGGTGTTCAAATTATTCTGGCGGCTGCAAGGCGACCGCTCCACTGCCACAGAAAGGCTCAATCAGATCTACGGGCAAAATGTGCCCCACATGCAGCTGGCCGGTGGTGGGGGTTATTTTCGCGCAAGGTAGAAAACAGTGGAGAATCTGTATAAATATGAATTGTCCTTTAAAGGCAAGACATGAGATATAAAAAATATATATATATGATTCTATAGGTTTTTTCGGTTCTGTTAACTTGATATTGGCTCAACAAAAGAGATTCGGCTTGTTAACTGCCCTCATCGGCTAGTATTACGGCTCTGTCAACTATTCGGGGCATTCCTTCATCTGAAAATACTGTAAACAGTCGGGACATGAACCTCTTAGAGAGTATTTTACTAATTACAGGAAGAAATAATCAGACTTCTTGTATGTCGATACGCTACCACATTTAGGACACTGTTCGCTCTTCTCATGGATCTTAGCAATTCTAAAATCAGATGTGTCCATTTGGATAATTGATGGATGCTCGTGACCACAATCTCGACATTTTATCATCATGATCGAGGTTGACAACTCCACTACCGCTGATATCATCCTCCCTCAGATTATATTCACATCCTGTTATTTTACTACAGTAGTGTTTACTCTCTACAGCTTTTTATTATAAGACTGTTCGACTCTGTTCGAAAAATCAGATTTAGAACCATCAAATTTATCAAATTAATTGCACATTACGCTCTGTCATCATAGACTACATAGATCATGTTCGTCATAGAAGGACTTTTTAGAATCTCCAGAATCGAACGTTGGAATGCAAACTACTACAGCCGCCCTTTTTCATTACATCGAGGCAGGTGTGTAATTTTCTATCTTTTTTCAATTTATCGTTGTTAGTCAAAATGTCATATGTGTAGTTCTCTCTCTTGCTAATACAAAGATCTCGATTATTATTCGAATTATCCAGAAGCAACTACAATCTCTTATCATTTATGTGACAATCTGTAAATATCGCTCCTGCGGTTTTTTAACAGCGGCAAGGATCTCCTGACCTGCTGTATGCGCGCCTTATCGATGTCAACCGTGTCCATGCCCTCCCGCTGATCCATATCCAGAAGCACTACTCCAAATGGATCCACCACCATGCTCCTGCCGCAGTAAATGTTGCCCACTTGGTCAGGGGCAATGATATACGAACCGTTCTCAATGGCCCTTGCCTTGATCATCGTCACCCAGTGCTCCTCTTTCATCTCCCCTGCAACCCAGGCCGATGGTGCGACAAGCGCATCTGCACCTTTAATTGTCAATAGCCTTGACAGCTCGGGAAAGCGCAAATCATAACAGATCAAAACCCCCACACGACCTGCGGGTGTCTTGGCCGGCTGGACAATTGATTTACCAGGCATAAGCTTTGTAGATTCTTTGAATCCGAGTGCATCATAAAGGTGTAGCTTGCGGTATACAGATGTGATTGTACCTCTCTGGCTGATGATAACAGCAGTATCATACACATGATGTGGCTTGCTGCTTTTCTCATAAATGGTGACGATAACGCCGATCCTATTTTTCTTTGCAGCTACAGCAAGTGTCGAAACAAAGTTACCCTTAACGGTTTCGGCAAGGGCATATAGATGGCTTGGAGATTGGCTGCCAGGTGAAAAGGCCATCTGGAATTCGGGAAAGCATACAAGGCGTGCATTTTTGCCGGCTGCTTCATTGATAAAGTCCATAGACTTTTTCAGGTTTTCCCGCTTGTTCTCAGATGAGTGCATCTGGACTACTGCGATTTTCCTCAATAGTGTAAAGAAGATGCTAAAAATAAAAATAGTTTGCTACATTAGAGCGGCGTGCCGGATTGGAACCAGTTCTCCTTAGGTTTCTCATCGAAGACAATGATCACATGTTCTGACTTTGTCTTCAGTATCTGAACTGCCGCATTGGTAATGGCTTTGGCAAACTCATCCTTCTGCTCCTTGGTTCTACCCGGATACATTGACACCACGATGAGGGGCATATATGTGTAGAAGCCTTCTCATGACTGGTTTATATGCACACTGGCAACTGGCGGTGGAGCCACTTGTTCAGCAGGCTTTCCATTTGACTTGGCCAGCTCATAGAGTGCAAGCAGGTAACGCCTGATGAACTTGGCTCCTGGCGACGGTCTACGGCCCTTCTCATAGTCACTCAGCACAGAGGGAGTGAGGCTCAACTTCCTTGCAAGATCTGCCTGTTTGATCCCAAATTTTTTCCTCCAGAATTTTAGCTGCTGCGACGGGTTATCGCTTAATACTACAGATCCAGCGACCCATGTCAAGTAGTCGTCGTCGTCATCACCATTAGCATTAATGTTAGTAGACAAGCGTAGAACGAACGCTTGACGGGTGATAAAAAGATTATTCTAATAATGTACTTGTTAGATAGTGTTGCCTATGAGCTATGACAAGATGCATGAGCTCAACTACAAGGTGATTGGATGCACGCGCTGTCCAAGATTGTCGCAGTACATCAGGCTGATTGGCCAAGAAAAAATCAGGAGGTTTGCGCATGAAGAGTACTGGGCGCGACCGCTGCCGAGTTGGGGCGATCCAAACGCGCGGCTTCTAGTAGTGGGACTTGCACCTGCAGCTCATGGTGGCAACAGGACAGGAAGGATGTTTACAGGGGATGGCTCAGGCGAGTGGCTTGCAAGAGCCATGTATGAAACAGGGTTTGCAAACATGCCGACTAGCAGATCAAAGCATGATGGGCTCGTGCTCAAGGATGCCTATATTACTGCAGCGATTAGGTGTGCACCACCTGATAACAAACCATTACCATCTGAGTTGGCAAACTGCTCTCAATATCTTGTCACGGAGCTGCAGATTTTGAATAATATCAAAGTTGTTATTATGCTTGGCAAGATTGGATTTAGCGCCTACTGTCGAGCAGTAGGGTTGAAGGGGCTCATGTTTAGCCACGGAGCGTGCTATGATATAGACGGCAAGGTACTACTTGCCTCCTATCATCCAAGCAGACAGAATACTAATACGGGCAAGATGACTTGGCAGATGTGGTTTGATATTTTCAAAAAGGCAAGATCAATTTTAGGTTCTTAAGAGACAAGAACAACAGAGAGTGTATATATATTCCTGTGGTTTGAAGCCAACAGACTCCACTTATGGTCATACCATTTCTGTTGATTCCCCACTAGACATATCCTAGTCAGCAACAACTACTTTTTGTTTGAATTGACGTCAGTCGTTATCCGGTCTATCTTGTATCTCAGCGCTTCCTTGATCTCGGTATTGTCTATCATGTTGAGCGAACCTTTGCAGCTGGGGCACTTGAAAAACATTTCGACTGCGACATCAAATTTCACTCGCGAGCAGTCATGGTTGCCACAGTGGTAAAACTCAGTCGATTCTTCATATTCAAGGCGATTATGGAGACGATCGAGGATCTTTTTCTTTTGATTATCAATAAAATTGTCGACCTGATCCTGCTTGGCGCGCCACCGGTAGACGAACCAGCCTTTCTTTTCGTCCTTGACGCGGATGCCGGTTATGAGTGCCTTGCCAAACATATCGTAGAGAACCTTGCGTACAATGTTTATCTTTAATCCTGTTGCGCTTGCTATCTCCTCATCTGTGACGTCCTCGGTGTTCAAAAGAGCACGGGCGACCTTGACATACTCTTCGCCCCCGATCAAGCCAGCAATTTTGACAAAAGAGTCCACGTATTCTATCAAGCGCATCTAACGAGGTAGTAGTGTGCGTTTCTGATATATATTTAATGCAGGTATGCTCCATAGGTGCCGTAAAGTGGATAAATGCCGCCTGAGTAGTCACTCATATAACCCCATACGTCAGGGCTTATCTGGAGACGATGAAATGTTGATTTCTGCCGGTCGTCTAAGAAATCATATACTATCTGACCTATTACTATTTGATCTGGCTTGGCAAGCGTGGTCATTTTTGTTGCGATATTGATAGTATAGCCCAATATGTCAAAGTGGGGTCTCTTGAGCTTTTTTCCCTCGACGTTGAATGTATCCCACCCATATTGTACCACGACGTTTTCGCCAAGGTCTATGCCAATCCGTACATTCATCTCAGCATAGTCGTACTGATTCAAAATGGGGTTTATACCTTCTCTGATAATCCTGATCATTGAACGGGCGCAGTTGACGGCATTTACGCATGGTAGATACTTGTCATCGTTTGCAAGGAAGAACGCAAGGATGGCATCGCCCACATATTTCAGCACAAAACCGCCATATGCAGATATTGTGATCGACATTTCCTGTATGAACGCTTGAATTATGGCGGCGAGCCTATCAGCCGGCAGGTCAGATGACAATCTAGTCGAGCCAACAAGATCTATGTGAAGTATTACGAGCATAACCTTTGACTTGGAATATTTGGCAAGAATTTCATAGGTCTCCTCGGTAGATATGTCGAACCTAGATTCCACCTTAAGCGCCTTCCATACCCTCTGTTGAGCCATACTAATCGCCTTGTCAAGGTCGACTACTGCATCAAGGTAGAAGGATGCCATGGGGAGCACTTCGGGCGTCTGATTTGCTGACCTACCCCTTTCTTCTGTAGTTTGGATCACCTTGCCGACCTCTTCTTGGCTGATGTCGAGCTGGAATGCGATTATCTCTGGCGGTATGCCAGAATTGTACAAGTTAATTATGGTCTGCTGTTGGCTATCAGCCATATACTACGAGCTTTGATCATAAGCACTAGATATACTATTATTTGTTATTGCACCAAGCTTCCATTGAGATTAATAATAACTACTACCATAATACACATGTGTGTGTGAGCAATGGAGAGCAAAGAGCAAGATGAGGAAAAGGTCCTGCTAACACTGACAAACATCAAGTATTTGGTCGAAGGGCTTGATGCTTTGCTGACCACTGATCTGGATGGCGATAAACGTGCCACCGTGATTCAGCTGCGCAATGATCTCTTATCGCACATAAATAGCATATTTAGCGATTATTCATGACTGCTGCTCAAACCTGCTGATGACTCGAGATCCATGGACAGCAGTTCCTTTTCTCATGTCATTTATGTTGAGAGACCTATTGAGCAGGAGGACTCCATTCTCTTATGGCCCCTTTTTAAGGCTGACGATTTACTGTTATTATTGTTATTATTATTGTTGTTGTTATTATTATTATTTACAGAAATACTTATTGACGCCACAGCTTATACGATGTCAGGAAAGTCATAAGCACCATGGCAAAGAGTAGGATACCAGTCGACAGATGAGTTGCGACGAGAAAGGGCTCAAGACGTGTAGTAACCACCATCATGCCAAGTATTATTTGCACCGATACGACTATTGCTGCAATGATTGCAGTTTTTCGCGCTGGTTTGAATTTCTTGAAGGAGTATGCTGCAGTTGCAAAGATAAGTACAGCTGTTATCACTACCATCACCCTATGATAGTGTTCAAAGAAATACTTCTCCGAAGGCAGGCTAAAGCCATTTGGACAGAGTGGCCATTCGGTGCAGGAGAGCCCTTGATTCGAGGAACTGATATAAACTCCAATCAGCATGACAGAGTATAACATAGCAAGTGCAGAGAATGAAAGACCAATAGCCACCTTTGGGCTAGAGGACCGTTGTACCTCCACGGCAAAAAAATTGTGCCACGTTAATTATAATCTTAGCATTTAACTTTCTTCTACTCCATTTTCCCATATCCGTTTTATGCTGTATAGCCGCTTGTTTTGCAATGGAGAAAGAAGCGCCTACAGAGGCTGATTTAGGTAGCTATGAGGGCAAGTACCCAAAGGACCTGTTCAATAAGACAGTGATTGTAAACGAGCAGGCCATAGGACGTGTTGCAAAGGAAACGGATGACGTTATAGTTGTTTT
>JALZFN010000081.1 GCA_030861545.1 Thermoproteota archaeon
GTACCAATTGATGATAAAGTAACCTTCACAGAGAAGGCCGGTGAGTTCAATGACCTTTTTGTGAGAGATGCTGATATGAAAGTGGTACAGGCATTGAAGGAGGTCAAGGCTTTAGTCAATATAGGGAAGATCAAGCACCAATACCCGACATGCTGGCGATCTCACCACAAAGTAGTGTGGCTAGCACGGCGCGAATACTTCTATATTATTGAAAAATTGGCTGACAAGCCTCTCCACGCCGCTCAGAAAGTAGAATACTTTTTTGACCCCCCAAAGAACCGCTTCATGGAAATTATTAGAGAGAAGCACCCTTGGTGCATATCGCGGGAGAGGCTTTGGGGAACTCCACTTCCCATATGGTCGTGCAGCAAGTGTGCCCACAAGGACTTGCTCTTTTCAAGGGTTGAAATCATACAGAGGGCAATAGACCTGCCTGACGGTCCAAACTTTGAGCTTCATCGCCCGTGGATTGACAGGATCAAAATACAATGCGGAAAATGTGGAGCCATGATGCAGCGTGAATCCTTCGTGCTTGACACTTGGCACAACAGCGGCGCAGCACCGTATGCCTCACTTAGCGATCAGGAATACAAGGATCTAATACCTGCCGCCTTTCTTACCGAGGGCATAGACCAGACGAGGGGATGGGCCTACACTCTACTAATGGAAAATGTCATTATGAAGCAATCAAGTGCTGCGCCTTTCAACTCTTTTCTTTTTCAGGGGCACGTCCTTGACGAGAAGGGCAACAAAATGAGCAAAAGCCTCGGAAATATGGTGGAGGCAAAGCCTCTGTTGAGTGAAAACCCCATAGATCTTATAAGGTTGTACTTTATCTGGAAGTCGTCCCCTATTGAGTCGCTCAACTTTAGCCTTCAAGAGATGAAAACTAGGCCTTACCAGATACTTAGCACACTACACAACCTGCACGTATACTTTAAGCACAATAGTGAATTTGACCGATTCGATCAGAACAAGAGCACTCTAAACTGGGTAGCCGAAAATAATCTTCTTGGGCCAGCCGAAGTCTGGCTTCTGTCAAAACTGCAGGAGTCAGTAGCAGAAGTGACGGAGGCGTTCAAGTCCTGCCGGTTCCATGAAGCCGCCAAAGCATTAGAGGTATTTGTCATCAACCACATGAGCCAAACTTATGTTCCATTTACAAGAAACGTGATATGGGATGACAGCCCGGAGAACCTCGACAAACGCCTTGCGGTATATTCGGTGTTATGCCATGTCCTGATACAGCTGGACATAATGCTTCATCCCATATCGCCGTTTATAAGTGAATTTCTGTATGTCAGCTGCTTTGACAGGAAAAAAAGTATCTTGCTTGAAACCTGGCCACAGCCTGAGAAGAAATTAGCGAACCCTACAGTTGAGTCAGCTATAGACAGAATAAAAGAGATAGTGTCGCTTGCGAATGCAGCAAGGAACACTGCTGGCCTTAAGAGACGGTGGCCTATCAAGGAAGTCATAATCTGCGGCTACAATTTGAACTGGATTTACATAGAAGGCATTTCTGATATGCTCAAGAGCCAGCTTAACGCCGCCCAGTACAGAATGGTAGAGATAGCTGCCGGATCACAACTTGAAAAGGTCGCTAGCCTGCTTGATAGTGATATGCCAATCTCTGTCGCAGTGCTGCTTGACAGAAAGAATATTGCTCCAAGGGTCAAGGCAGACATCGGCGATGTGATGAGGGCATTTGAGAGCTCTGACAAGCTCGATATGATTCGCTCTTTCCGAAAATCTGGCAGGTATTTGCTTGAATATAATGACAAGACAGTCGAGCTATCTCCTTCCGACGTGCAACTGGCGTACAAAACTTTGGAAGGCTATTCATCCGCAGAAAGGGACAATCTGATCTTATTCATCTCCAGGACACGAGAAAAGGATTTGATTACCAAGGGATTAATAAGAGACCTCGCAAGGCAGCTTCAGCAGCTGCGCAAAGAGCGGCAATACAACCCGACTGATACCATCGATGCTGCTTATGTTGCTGGACTCGAAGCAGAAGAGATCTCATCGCTATCGTTTATGAAAGACGAATTGACCTACCTCGTACGAGTGAAGGCTGTGCAGTTGTCAAAAGAACCCCTGATAAATGTAGCCTATAAGGCTGTCGAGATTGACGGAAGGGAATTTAAAATATCTGTTGAATAAATTTACCAATTAGGATGCAAGTTTGCTGCTCCAGGATAAAATACTACTTCTTCGTTTGATTCGACTACAGTTCAGGATGGGAAAAGGAAACTGCGTACAGATGGCACTGTACAGTTCAACCAATGGCTCAGGAGGTCACAACAATTGTTGCCGCGCTATCCTAAATAGATATTTTGTGTTGATATTCTGCAATTGACCAACCGGCAGGTGACCCTTGATAGATGGGTAGTGAGTAGGCTGTTGGATCGGCTGCGAAGGGCTTCTGTAGTCGCCGGCAAGTCTGGCAGACCAGTAGTGTTGTTGTATAGACGCACAATAGAAGAAATGGATCAGTGTTGAGAAGAAGGGATAGCTAGCATCAACGAGCAATACGCCGTAGTTCAAGTGATAACCCATGGCGGCTTTCATATCTCCAGACTTCCAGCAGCAATGCGTCTTTACTTTTGAACAATTTCTGGGTTGGATAATGAAGAAAAGCAACGAGCTATTATCAATCTGCTTCCAAAAATTAGATCAGGAAAATGTGGACTAAATAAATCTAAATAGGTCCGATTTTGCATTACAATTGAAATGGCTAAGTTTGATGGCATAAAGGGACAAGAACTGCTCGACGTCGAGGAAAAGAAGGATGAAGTCACACTAATCTTCAAAGACAATCGCTACCTGTTTGTCAAGATTCAGAATGGTAAGCTTGAGGTAGACTCTGTGCCAGAATAAGGGACAATTTTATTTATTGTTAATTTTTAGATACTTTTCGTACATGGACAGAGCAGTTTCCTGCACAATAGACTGCACAGACCCAGGCCTGATAATCCTAATCTTTTCTATCGCCTGCTCTGCAGTAAGGTTTTGCTTTTTAATCATATACGCTGCTAGCACTGTTCCTGTTCTTCCCTTGCCGGCGGCGCAGTGAACCAAAACAGCTTTACCAATGCGAATCTTGTTATCAATGAAATTTACTAGTTCATCTATATCTTCTACAGTTGGCGCTCCATAGTCCTCAACAACTAGATGATGGTAGTCGATATCCGCACCGTCAAACCATTCACGGGGAAGACGAACCTCTCTTACCGTGACAATTGACTTGATGCCTTTATCAACTACCCATCTGAATTCTTCCTCACTCACAGGTAAGCCTGAGCCCGCCAGCTTGCCGTCCAGGACCCAGCTAAAGTTGGTGGGCCTGTCAGATATAATGCCGTGGAACCGTCGGTAGGCATCGCCTATCTTTGTCAAACATTAATCTAAGGGCGGCTACAGCTTATTAACGATGTCATGTAATGGCGCCATTTTTATACGCGGTGGATTTACTTCGCAATCAAGTTGCCTAAGAATGACGATTTTACGTGGTGAGAATTGCTACGATAACGACCACAGTGAGCGCTCAACGTTCTTGCCAATTACAACCCAGATGCACCTTTAAATTTGCCCGGCGAATTGTCCATTTTCGAGGCAGTATTTATTAATAATGGTCATAAATCAACTAATAACAAGTACATGCTTGAAGCAAAATGCCCTGATTGCGGCAAGAAAGCCCTCGTGGACGACGAGATGACCGAAGTGAAATGCAGTCACTGTGGCTTTGTTGCCCCATATGATGACTATATTGATATAATGAAGGGCAAGGCCGTTGATTTCGCAGATAATTTTCAGATGAGTTGGGACAAAAATCCGTTCTAATTACCATGTTAAGCCCTTCTCGCTGCAATCCATATGTCCTCCACAATTGGTACAGATCATATGGCATGACTGCAAATGCTTCATTTCAAACCCGCATCTTGGACAATTGATGACTTTTTCTTCTTCTTCTTCTTCCAACAATACTATCTTATACGAATGATTTTTAACTGTAACCATTTTATCCTGCTCCAAGTACATTCCTGTAGGCACAAAAAACACCAACTAATTTTGGGCGAAGCCTTGCCGATTGTATATATGCGCCGAAATAGACAGCTGGAACCACCAATGGCTCCTATAATTTACGATATGACTCAAATCGATATTGGACGTAAAAGTGCATCCCAAAATGACCTTGTGGCCAAAGGTTAATTAAACGCTGAGGATGCGTCATTTTCGGATTTGGCCCAGTTCAAACTTGTGGTCTCAGACACAAAGGGCAAAAGCATTGCACAGGAGCTCAAGGACAGGGCAGCCCAGCCACTTGTAGGAATAAACATAGGTAGCATAATTGATGCGTCGATTATTGGAGTAGCAGGAGGCAAGCTAAAGGTAACGGGAGGAAGCGATAGGTCTGGTACTCCTATGCGAGCGGATGTCCACGGTGGCGTCAAAAAGTACGTCCTGCTCTCAACCGGCGTTGGTAACAGGAGCGAAGCTAGGATTAGAAAACTGGTACGAGGTAATATGGTGACTGAAGAGATCTACCAGCTCAACTGTATGCTAGTTGAGGGCAAGTTACCTGAAAAACAAGCGGCGGTCGAGACTGCAGTACCAGAAGCAGAGCCTGCGAAAAAAAAGAAATAGTTCCGTACCTTAATATCTCTGAGAATTTTACGATATTACTTGTTGCATTGGAAAGAGACGCTGCCGGAATGGTATGTCAAAGAATATGGATACCAGCCATGCGTTAACATTGGAACCGCAGGACATGTTGACCATGGCAAGACGACTCTTGTAGAGGCTATTACCGGAGTCTGGACCAGCGCTCACAGCGAGGAGCTTAGAAGAGGAATTACGATAAAGATCGGTTATGCCGATGCAGCATTTTACAAATGTCCGCATTGCCCGACACCGATATGCTACAGCACAGAACCCAAGTGCAGCAATTGCGGGGAAAATAGCGAACTTCTTCGTGTAGTAAGTTTTGTCGATTCGCCGGGTCATGAAAGCCTCATGGCTAACATGCTATCTGGTGCCGCGCTGATGGATGGGGCGCTTTTGGTCATGGCCGCCAATGAAAAGGTACCTCAGCCGCAGACTAGGGAGCTTCTCCTTGCATTATCAGTCCTAGGCATACAACAAATTGTTCTCGTCCAAAATAAAGCAGACCTTTCTGAATATCAAGAAGCCCTTGACAATTATAAGCAGATTAAAGAGTTTGTGAAGGGAAGCATTGCTGAAAAGGCACCAGTAATCCCAGTGTCAGCGCAGCATAAGCTCAACATTGACGCACTCATTGAAGCCATTGAAAAGACGATTAAGACTCCTGAGAGGACAAAGAACTCCGACCCAATAATGCATGTCCTGCGTTCGTTTGATATCAATAAGCCAGGTAGCCCGATCAACCAGGTCAAAGGGGGCATCATCGGTGGCGCTTTGGTGCAAGGCCAATTCAACATTGACGACGAAATCGAGATTCGGCCCGGTCTCTTGGATGAAAAAAGAGGTAGGTATCAGCCGATCACTTCTCAAATTTCAACTCTTGGAACAGGGGCAGGTCTTGTTGAGTCAGTGAAGCCAGGCGGGCTTGTAGCGATAGGGACGCGTCTCGATCCGACATTTACGAAAAGCGACTCACTCATAGGTTCTGTAGTAGGCAAGCCAGGCACGCTGCCAAAAGACGTCGAAGATATTACAATGGAAATAGTTCTCTTTGATACGGCGGTTGGCACGGCAGAGATGGTCAGAGTCGAACCTCTTAAGGCAAAGGAGCCGATCAGGGTCAATATGGGCACAGCAGCAGCTATCGGCAACGTCACAAATGTTAAGGACAGCAGTAAAATCGAAGTGAAGCTGAAAAAACCAGTATGCTTCATGCCAAAAAGCAGGGTTGCCATCAGCCGGAGAATCGCGGAAAGATGGCGTCTCATTGGGTCAGGAATAGCAGAGTAGGCGCGCATGCAAGTTCTATGCGACACTAGTTTTTTGATGGTTCTTGTTTCGAAGCCCATAAAGCAGCTTGCAAAGATTGAGTCAAAGCTTGGTGTGCTTGACTTTTTAGTCCCTAACATTGTACAGGGCGAGCTACAGCGACTGGCTGAAAAGGCTGGTCCCAAGAGGTCAGGTCTTGCAAGAACTGCGCTTGAAGTCGCAAGAACAAAGTTCCGGACAGTCCCAGTGGCCCCGGCAAAGCATGTGGATGATTCTATCATAGAGTATGCTATGGCAAACAAATGCGCTGTTGCAACGATAGACACTAACCTGCGCCGTCGCCTCATAGCCAATGAGGTGCTAGTACTGAGCCTCAGCAAGGATAATTTAATTATCGCAAATCCCAAGAAAAACCGCAATGATCATATTTAAATAAAATTTTTGGCGTGACAATATAGTATAATAAAATGCTAGACTTGAATGGGATCGCGATTCATTGGCTTGGCCATGACGGCTTTAGGATCGTAGCGGCAGGCAAGCATACTATATACGTCGACCCGTACCAGCTATCTAAGCTGCAACACAACAAGAATGACGCGGATATTGTTCTTATCTCACACAATCATTTTGACCATCTGAGCATGGACGACCTCAAGCATGTTATAAGTGAAAACACCATAGTCGTTGCAGCCAAGGAGTGTATTGAGCAGCTGAAGAATTTAGAGGTTGCAGAAACTAAAGGAGTAGCACCTGGAGATAGGCTCACTGTTCGCGGTATACCAATTGAGGCAGTAGCTGCATACAACACCAATAAGCATTTCCACCCGCGATCAGACGCAAAGATAGGATTTGTCATTACTCTAAACAATATGCGTATATATCATAGTGGTGACACCGACGAGATTCCTGAAATGAGCGCGACTAAGCCAGACGTAGCGCTATTACCCGTCTCGGGAACATATGTGATGACTGCAGAAGAAGCAGCTAGAGCCATAAATGAAAGTATAAAACCAAAAAAACTAGCTATTCCGATGCATTACGGATCAATAGTTGGTACTGAAAAGGACGCATTCAATTTTAAGCAGCTCGTACACGTCTGCTCTGTGCAAATATTAGATAGAGAATAAAAGATTAAAGACATTGAGACGATAACGCTTTGCATAGAGATAACCTCAGTTTTCCACCCACAAAAACGTGAGAATTTGTTATATACATACAATACTGTCATAGTTAAATATGTGTATATTTTGAGAGGTAAAATATCATCTTTTATGAAAACTGAAATTGAGTCTCTTTGGATTGGTAACTTTTCTACTATCACTTGAATTAACCACCCTACTACCTATACTGTTCGTCTTTCTTCGGATCATTTGTACGATTTCTGCAAACTTAACCGCCTTCACTGATGGCATGGAATTGAGTCTTTCCATGATATTATATATCTCATTAGTTTCCTTAAAGTAAGCATACAAGGTCAACATTACCGAGCCATCAATTTTTATAGATATAGAAAGAATATTCTTTCTATATTCAGAAAAAATTCTATTAGCAATTTCTTCACTCATTCCGCTCTTAGGAACAACTGTAATTTCAGCAATTCGAAAACCGTGCTCTGTAAGATCAATTTCATACCGTCTTAACAAAACGGTCTTTTCAAGCGCTCTTCTTCTTCTTTGGACCGTAGAAAGAGGACTTTTATACTTTTTTGAAATGTCGGTAGAAGAAGTGTATGCATCATCAAGTAATTCTTCAATAATATGAGCATCTACCGATTTTAGATGACCCGTAAGTTCCCGATTCCTACCACTGCTTTTGTAATTGTCTGGCTGCTTTCTATTCAACTTATCCCATCCTCTTTACATAATGACCTACACCATTTGTAGCATATAAAGCTCTATTAAAAGCCATTTTTGGCTCGGACAGGATGTCTCAAAAATCATCGCATAGTTTTTCGGAATATCATCATGCTGTCCGGCGGATCTGCCACTCTGGTACTATGCAAGCGCTAATACGATAGTTATTTTTTAACGCTCTGTGCTAAAAAGAAATCGGATTCTGCAACTCAGTAGTTTTTTGTTCCCTTATGCACATGAAAATCATACATTAAACATTTTGAATATAAACCGATGAGCTTTCTTGATCATGTATTTCAGTCTTACCAATCAGAGCGATCAATATGGAATACGAATTACAAAATAACCAAGCGTAGAATTTAAGAACTGAAATACT
>JALZFN010000112.1 GCA_030861545.1 Thermoproteota archaeon
ATAAAATATCCTGCAAAAGATCCACTTGAATTCCAACGCATGGACTGGAGCCCACTTGTAAACTTGATAAAAACATCAACGTGAATTATATTGCAATAGTTGGAAGCCGAGCTTATAATCTGAGTGACAGGCAAGGGCATTTCATCATGATACCACGTATGCCGGGCTCGAGCGAGTTTGTTCTCGAAGAGTTCAAGTTGCTCAACAGTGTTAAAGCTGTATGCAGCTTGTATAGAGATTATGACCTGCTATCTCAGCTACCTCCGCTACATTTGCAAGGGCATGTGTCCTATCTCCCCTCATAATATTTCCAGGATAAAGTGCTGTGCATCTAAATACAATATAACGATTGCAAAGTAATATAATCAGCAACTATCTATAGTTCGCATATTGTTAAAAAAGCTTTTTGTTGTTGGTGTCGGTCCGGGCTCTCCAAAGTACCTCACTGATGCAGCCAAAGAAGCCATTGCCAAGTCACATTATATTGTAGGTTACAAGTACACATTATCAACAATCGAAGGCATCATTGACAAAAGTAGGCAGCAGGTGTTTCAAGTCACAATGAAGACACAAGAAGGCGTCTATCAGGACATTTACACGAAAATGAAGGATGGTGAGTGCTGCACTGTCCCTTTCACGGGCGATGTTAATTTTTCTGAATCGGAAGTTGTCGACAGGTTGCTAGATATATTTTGTGGCTGCAACATTGAGGTGATTCCTGGTATCAGCTCCATACAAGTTGCTGCCGCCAAGGCTTACATTCCAACTGACCATGCTTTCATTGTTACCTTCCACGTTACAGATGACATTGAGCAGAAGAAGCAGGAAATGCTGCAGGCAGTCAGGCACGGTAGGAGCGTAATACTGCTACCAAGGCCTTGGCCAAGCGACAGATCAAGACATTTCATGCAATCTGAAATTGCAAAATTTCTACGCAAAAGTGGCATTGATACTACAAAGCTAAAGGTCTGGGTCTTTGAGCATCTGACGACTGAAAAGGAAACAACATTCAAAGGCACCGTATCCAATCTTGAAGGAAAGGAATTCAGCGACCTGTCTGCCATGGTAATAGACCAGATTGAGAGGAAGACCTATCTTGACTTCTTCTAGCCGGAGTTTAAATATTAAATTGAGCTTATTTTTTATATGTCAATACAAAACAAGTTTGTTGGCATTACGCAAGGCGATGACAAAGGTGCAATCAGATATTGCGTTGAATGTGGTGCAAAGATGCCCAAAACGCAAAAGATCAGCCCCGCATGTGGCGAGGGCCAATGACATCCTCTTTATACCTTTTTTTCTCAAAATCTTGAATCCGTGCTTAGATAACAATTTCTGCAGGAGATGAGAGAGTCATGAGAGGTGGATCTACAACTAAATGTATCTGCCACGACTCTGAATCTCATTGAAAAGTATATGCCATAAAATGAGGCAGAAGAAGCAAACTTGGCCTAGAAAATTCCTGGTTATACTGGCTTTATGGCAATACTCGTGTCAAGGCCGCCCAGCTGCTCTATCATCTGCCACTCTACTACTGCGGCTACAAACAGTACCCCTGTGGCTATGCTCAGTTCTATTAGAGTCGGGATGGCATATTGACGCCAAGGCCTTCTCTTGAGAAGGTAGTAGATCAGCATGCTGCTCCTTGACATAGCAAGTCCATACGCGAACACTTCCATGATGCCGAAGGGCGTTATTAGGATGACAAGCGGCGGAACCTTGTTTAGCATGGGCGACGAGCTTGCAAGTGCACTGAAAATTGAGCCGGTGGCAAAGCCGGAGAATGCTCCAAATGCTGCGCCGGCTGCGGGTATAAACATCACTAAGGCAATTCTGACATTGTTTAGAAAGATGCCGTTCTGATCGATCCCCTCTATTTGCTTTGAGAACTCGCGCCTTAGTGTCTCGGCCTCATCCTCTCTCGTAGGGAAGGCCGCCCCTGCGGAATAGGCTATGAGAAATGCTGCAGCACCAAACGCAAGGTAGAGGAGGCGCCGCTTGCTGATCTTAAAATGCAACATGAGGGTTGTGTCTGATATTGTATAATTAGTTTTGTCATCTCTCATCCGCCAACCTTTGTCTTTTTATGCATGTTGAACATCACAATAACAGTGAACCATACCGCAGCAGCAACAACAAGTGCAGGAAATACACTTTTTCCGCAGTTCCTTAACATTGGTAGTGACCCTATAGACCTTGTGGTTCAGGACATCGCGGTAATTATGGTAGTCGCGGCTATAATGCTTGCGATCACATTCAAGCTGCGGCAACCTATGGTCATAGGCTACATCATTGCAGGAATGATAATTGGGCCTTACACCCCGCCTTTCGGCCTTGTTAAAAGCCCTGAGACTCTGAACCTTTTTGCAGAGCTGGGTATAATCATGCTACTCTTTGTTACTGGCACTGAATTTCCTATAGCTAAACTGCGCTCAGTAGGCAAGATATCCATAGTCAGTGCTCTTGCGGAATTGCTGGGAACGCTATTCATAGTATTCCTTATTGCCCAAAACCTTGGATTCAATTTTTATGATTCGCTTTTTCTTGCTTTAGCGTTATCAATTACTAGCACCGTGATCACAATCAGAATACTTGAAGAAGTCGGCCTAATACGCGATAAATCATCTACACTTATTCTAGGGATGCTGATAGTCGAAGACATCGTTGCTATCAGCGCCCTTGGCATTCTGCAATCCTTCGTTGCAACAGGCGGTAGCGTGTCTATCGTGAATGTCGCAATCATACTTGGAATAGTAGGTGGCTTTATCGGTAGCGTAATAATAATAGGCAGCAAGTTCATACCAAGGATAATTGATCGGGCCGGCAGGACAAATGACTATGCGCTACTTCTGATAACGATCCTCAGTATAGCTTTTGGGCTGTCGTTTCTTGCAAATGCCCTTGGTATGTCTGTAGTAGTTGGAGCCTTCCTCGCTGGCGTACTAGTCGCCGAGAGCAAGAGCGCGGCAGTATCAAGGATAATTACGATACCCCTAAGGGATATGTTTGCAGCCTTATTCTTCATATCGATAGGGGCGCTCATGAACGTTTCGCTGATACCTGCGTTCATAATCCCTGCTATAATTCTCATACTGACTTCCTTTGCCTCAAAGCTTCTGATAGTGACTGGTATTTTGGTAAGAGCGGGCTATGATAGCACAACTGCGCTTCGAGCTGGCCTTGGGATGTCGGCTACCAAGGGCGAGGTATCATTGATCGTTGCGAAGGCTGGACAAGATGTAAATGCTATCACTGGTTCCATCCTGCCAATACTAGGTGTAGTCACAATAGTGACGACGTTCATAGGGCCCTTCATCATAAGGGTAGGAAGTCGATTCAGGCTGACTGAGCCTACTGAAGTAGATTCAAAGAAAGAAAAAGAAGAAGAGGAAAGCTAGTCGCGGAATTTTTTCCTGCAGAGCAGAGTAACTGCAATTGACTCTATAAAGGTCGCGGACTAGTAAGCCCCAAATTAGTCATTTTTGGATGTTTGGCCTTGAAAATAATTTCACATGTCATCGGCACCAAATCGCGTTTTGACTATCTGTAACTCTGTCTGCCTTTCATTTTATGTTGATCTATCTAGAGTTCACATAATTTGAATGAATTTGAATGGCTACTGTCACCAAACGGTAGAAGTTCTTGTTCGACATCTGTTACTTATCCTCTTCTTACCATGGAATGAAACAAGACCCATCATATTACTATGCTGGTCCCCTATCGGAAAAGCGAAAGGGAAACCATTGACTGCAAAGAACAAACTCTGACCTACATTGGTGGTTTATGGTTTCGTTACATTCGATATGCTCTGGCCAATCACTATCCACAACTTATAACGTAAAATGCAAACCGACTAGCTTTCGAAGACATGTGGCTTCCCCTTCAAAACTGCCTCCTAGGTTCCTAGCAGCCCTGTGGTTTGCCCTTGCCGAAGTGATACTTTAGGAATATCCGCCGCCCAAAGGCAACGGAATACCTGATACCGTATCCGGCAGACACCATTTTCCCGGGCGCAAAAGGCCTTTACCTTTTGCGCAGATCTGAATGGTGCATCAGACTCCTGTTTCGGCTAGTCGGATTTGCTATGTACCTATAGTTAGAATGGTTTAGTTATTAAGTGCTGCTTCACTATATTCGGAATTTCAAACATAGATCAAGAATATTAAAACTGTATGCCTGATAGACGGATCGCTATACTACATAGATCTGCTATGCACGAAGGTTTGTTTCTATCTATGTCTTAGATTGCAGGACAGATTTATTCAATTCTAAAACTTTATTCTTGCATAGCCTGCTCTGCTGGCTCTACATTTTGACTCTCAAAATAATTAGATGCAGCCTTGCACTATATTGAATTAATTTAGGGTATCTTCCATGCTGACACTGATATCGCAAACAGAATAAACGCAGACACTTTCTTGCATGCATTTAACATTCCATTTTATCTTTGCAATATTGGTATGGGTCTGTCAAGACATCTCGTAAGTCTCATAAAATAAATACACTCCAACTTCATTGGCAATAAAGACTGTAGAACCTATAGGGCTATATCCTATAGATAATCTATAAGGAAAGACCTTATTAAGAAATAATACATATTTCCAGATGATGGCACCAGAGGAACAACTTATTCTATCCAAACCACATATATACACATCAGGAATAAAACTAGAATATCTGAATTGCTTTCTTTGTAAAAGAAGAAAAAGCATGATATGCGTCAAATGTGATTCATGTTTGCTTTGCCATCCCCTAGCAGAGAGAATTGAATCTAGGAAGCCTGCCTTCTGCAATAGCATTGCTATGTTGTTTGATATTGAAATCCCAGCCCTTTCGGAGATAAAGCGATAAACTCAATATCTTTTGTGTTTAGAACGAATGAGACCTGGACCTGCTGATAAAAACCTTTACTCTTAGGCTGCTTCCTCTGTGCTCCCTTATTACTATATAGACTACGGAGTTTATATGAGCTAGCCATAAAAGCCCCATTTTCTTGGAACTAGTATAGTCATGCCTGCAAAATGCGCCAGAATGCAGAAACTTACTATCCTTGCATGCATGCTGCTGTTATTATCGTCTTCATTTTTTATTGGTGTTTTCATGCCACTTGGAAATTCTACTGCTCAGAAGAGGCTTGAGCTTAATGGAGCTGGCGCGACCTTTCCATTTCCATTGATTGATACTTGGCGTGTTGAATACCAAAAAATCAAGCCAGAAGTAAACATCAATTATCAGTCGATTGGCAGTGGCGGGGGAGTCAAACAGTTTACTGAAAAGATTGTGGACTTTGGTGCTACTGATGCGCCGCTCACGAGTGTAGAGATGAAAAAGGCCCCTGGAGCAGTACACATTCCTGAAACAATCGGATCAATAGTTGTGTCATACAATATACCTGAGGTTCCAGATAAAGGATTGAAGCTTACTGGATCAATTCTGGCTGATATTTATCTTGGAAAAATTACAAGATGGAACGATCCGCAGATACAGATGCTGAATCCCGGCCTTTTATTGCCCGCCAGAGCCATTATTGTAGCTCACAGGTCTGATGGCTCTGGAACGACGTTTGTATGGACAGACTATCTCTCAAAGGTAAGCACTGAATGGAATGCTCAGGTGGGCAGAGGCAAATCCATCCAGTGGCCCATAGGCATCGGAGCTCCTGGCAATGAGGGTGTTGCAAGTACTATCAAAAGCACGCCTTATGCGATCGGCTATATCGAGCTGTCGTATGCACTCACAACACGAATGACCTATGCCTACTTGGAAAACCAAGAGGGTAACTTTATAGAACCATCAATTGATTCTGTGCGTGCTGCAGTAGCTTCTTCAGCCAAGCTTCTGCCAAGAGGAGATGCATCGTGGGAGCAGGTATCAACAACTGAGGCCCCCGGCAAGGATTCGTATCCGATATCTAGCTTCTCCTATTTTCTCTTATACAAAGAGCTGAGCACCAACCCCCGAATTGACAGCATGGATAAAGCCAGAGCTCTAGTAGACTTTGTCTCTTGGGCCATAACAGACGGTCAGCAATTTGCTAATGATTTGGCATATGTTGCGTTACCAGACGATGTTGTAAAACTAAATCAAGAGACGCTTCAATCTCTTACTTACAATGGCCAGCCTGTCCTGACCACGGAAAGTGAAACTCATGTTACATCCTCAGGATTTCTGGTATCCCTTGTAGCGGCTGCAGTAATACT
>JALZFN010000159.1 GCA_030861545.1 Thermoproteota archaeon
TTAACATTTTAGCTGGGCTTGACAAACCTACAGAAGGAGAAGTAATCCTAAATGGTCGTACTGTAACTGAAACTGGACCTGATAGGATTATGGTATTTCAAGAAAATGCGCTATTTCCTTGGCTCAAGGTGATAGACAATGTCGAGTTTGGACTAAAAATGGCAGGCATTCAGAAGAATAAGCGACATGAACGCGCCATGCACTACCTCGAAATGATGCAGCTGACCAAATTCACTGATGCCTACACGTACCAACTGTCAGGTGGAATGAAGCAGAGGGTTGCAATCGCAAGAGCATTAGTCATGGATCCTGAAGTGCTCTTGATGGATGAACCTTTTGCAGCCTTGGACAGCCAGACACGCGACTTGCTGCTAGTAGAACTTCAGCTAATATGGGCCAAGACAAAGAAGACGATAGTGTTTATCACACACAACATACTTGAGTCGGTTGTATTGGGTAGTAAGGTCGTCGTGTTTACAAGGAGGCCTGGCACAATTAAAAATGAAATATCTGTGAATTACAAGAGGCCTCGGCTTCCTGAGGACGAGAATCTCCACCCCTACTACCGGCAAGTCATTGATTCAATAAAAACTGAAATTACAGATAGAAAGGGTACAGGAGATGGCGATGACGATGATGTCATCACTTGAGCTGCCGTAATAGCTCAAGACCGGATCCAAAGCTATTGGGGGAGGTCAAGAGCACTCTGTCTGCCATCTTAGCCGCCTGTTTTACAAAATCTACAGGGTGGCTTTCATATTCTGACCAGTCAAGCCCAATCAGTGAAGCTGAGTGAAAGTTCTTCTCGGATGGAACCATCACTACTGCGGTAACCTTGATCCCATAGGGCTTGGCAAGATCTATTATCTCACCTAAGTCGGAGAGCGACGAGATGGATTGAGTTACAAGCGAGTGAGGCCTGACTTCAAGCTTGTTCCTTATCAATTGAGCAGATTTATCCTTAATCTTGGCTGGAAAAGATAGATCGAGTTTGATATTCAAGCCATAGCCCTCTTTTTTGAGCATCTTGACTGCAGTACTCGGTCGTAGGCCAGAATCGCCTAGCTTGTCTGCTGGCTCATCACCCATAAGCATAAGGACACTCTCAGCCCCTACAAGTATTGCATCACATACGGCCTGGCATAGTGATGTGAAATTGCGATCGCGCACCCTGATGCTGCAGCTTAGCTCTACTGGTGTATCCATATGTTCTTTGATGTATCTGGCTGTGGTGACACTGGATATGCGTGAGATGCCCAGTACAGAGTCTGTTAGGTGGATCCCACTTATAAGACCACAAAGCTGCGAAGCGCGATTTACCATCACTTGGATGTTGGTGTTTAGGTGCATTAGATTGAACATCTTGCCTGTTATTATCTTAGGCGGGTTCAGCTCATACGCTATCTTCATTGTGTCGTTGCACCCTATTGAAGCCTCCTGAGGTCTTATTAAATGAGAGGTCGCTGGCAAGAGAGCATCTAGAGCATATATTGGTCCTTGTGTCATTTACAGGACTATTGCGTAAGGAAGAAATCCTGTCGCTTCTCCTGCCAGCACTTGTAGACCGACCATATCTGCCAACTGACGCAGCTTTGGCGACACCTGCTGCAGTACTTTTGATAATCCACTATCCCATAGACAAGCCGTATGTGCTTTTAACAAAGCGAAGTTCAAACCTGAAGTCCCACACAGGTGAAATATCTTTGCCCGGAGGCAGATATGTTAAAAGCGACGGCACATTTGCTGACACAGCTTTGCGGGAGACTGCAGAAGAAGTTGGATTATCATTCACAATTGAACAGATAGTTGGTTGCCTACGTGCTGTACGCACAATGACTTCAAACCACTTTATTGTGCCGTTTGTAACGATACAAGACTTGCTGCCTCAATACATGATCTCATCAAGCGAAGTAGAAGCAGTAATTGATGTACCACTCATTGAAACACTCAAAAGCATCAAACGGGATACTGAACATTACCATTTTGCTAAAGACGCATTTAAGTTCACCTCTGGTGACAATGTAATATGGGGAGCAACGGCAAGAATACTAAAGCAGATGTATGATATTCTCATTGGGGTGTCATAATTTCATTTTGATTGCATCTGGTTCGGATAGATAAAAGCAGA
>JALZFN010000164.1 GCA_030861545.1 Thermoproteota archaeon
GGTAATATGGGCCAACGCGTTTAAGAATTAGACAATTTATGAGCAGTACGCAGGAAATGATAGAAAATTTAGATCTTATTTTTCCAAACCTAAAGATACACTAAAGTCATACCTCAGCCCCGTAATAGAATCTGTCGACGGAGTTCCTCGGTTGTATATTGCATATCCATTAATTTTGAATAATAGCGAAGGCAATAACAACACCCCAAATTTCAACGGAGTAGTCGTTTCGGCCATTGAAATTGACAGACTTGGTAGATTTTTACAGGACCAGCTATCGCCCAAGTTCGAAAGTGCTTTGGAATGACAGATAGAAATGGCAACATCTTGTACACCTCCAATACCACATACATAGGCAAGAATGTCTTTGGTAACGAGTTTCAGGCGTCCCTTCGGGCTGATATACGAGACTCATCCAACTCATTTATGCGCGATTCACTTTCAGGTAGTGCAGGATCGGGATACATCAGATATCGAGGCAAAATAAGCACGATTGCCTACCAGCAGGTGTCATCTAGTGCAGAGCAATTTGGAGTCGTTTACATTGTAGCACCCCACGAGTTTCGAGAAACTGTAGGACCATTAATCGACCAGCAGAGAAACTTCAATTTAATCATAATAGGATTGATAGCAGCAATTGCAGTAGGGACTGCATGTCTTGTTCTCACCTGGAATAAGAGGCTTTCAGCAATGGTCAAGTCAAAGACAGCAGAGCTTGAAGAGGCAAATGAACCACTACAAGACGCCGTCGAACAGCTGAAAGTCCACGATAGAATGCAACGCGAATTTATCAATGTGGCAGCTGACGAATTAAGAACGCCGACTCAGGATATCATAGGGTACTCAGAACTTTTTTACATAAGACCTGAGAGCAGAGATGAAGCAATGAAGGTGATAGCTAGAAATTCAGAGCGCCTGGACCGACTGACAAGTGCAATTCTAGATGTTACAAGAATAGAAGGACAAAAACTTACCCTTAACAGAGAAAAGTTCAACTTGTCGGAGGTACTTTCTTGCGCAGTAGAAGATGCAAAGAGCACCATAGACGATAGCAACGTCAAATTTGAACATTCTACACCAGGAAACATAGTTGTAGAAGCCGATCGCGGGAGAATTAGTCAGGTTATCTCAAACCTACTAAATAATGCAGTCAAGTTTACAAAACGAGGAACCATTTACATTAGTGAAGAGACTAAAGATGGACAAGCGGTAGTGTCAATCAAAGACACTGGGACTGGGATTGATCCTGAAATCATGTCAATGCTTTTTACAAAGTTCACAACCAAATCTCAGACTGGCACAGGTCTTGGATTATTCATAGCAAAGAGCATAATCGAAGCTCATGGTGGTAGGATTTGGGCTGAAAACAATGAGGATGGAAAGGGCGCAACATTCATTTTCCGCGTGCCCCTCCAAACCTGACGTGTATTTTCCTTATTCATCCCATTTTCGGATGCGCCTATGGCATACCCATTCAATAATATCAAAAGCGTTTACTAGTGAGGGGTAAAGAAACATGTCTTGTTTAGTAAATGGTATATCGATGTCCTCTATGTGCTAGCATAATGGTTAAGGAGAATGTAGATACCATAACAGGATACATAGATGCATGGCATTGTAAAAAATGTGATTCATACTATAGCGAAAAAAGAATCAAAAAAATAATGTCAGGCCCATAGCTTTTGCATGATCTTCAATATCATTACTTTCTAATAGTCAACGAACAATAAAGAGAATTACTGGATTTGGTCTATATACTGTAAAAAGAAGAACTAGATTACTGCCGCTATTGCTCGCTTGATCGCCGCAAAGAGCAAACCAATATTCTTTTATAGAATTGTTAGCTTATGTAACTTCTCTGATCTTGGATAACATGGCAGAAAGCGGCACTAGCAGTAGTAGCGGTCATCAGAGTCATCGTAGACGAGTACTTATTGTCGACGATGAGCAAGATGTCACTTTCTTTTTGAAAGAAGCATTAGAGGCTTATGGTGCTTTTG
>JALZFN010000171.1 GCA_030861545.1 Thermoproteota archaeon
GTGTTGACTATCTAAAAGTACGGCTATGCGTAGTTTACTGATTAGCTGTGGGATAATTATAATATAATTTTAATGAGATGAGCGCAAAGTGGGGGTATTTTCTTTATATTTGACGGTCTTTATAAGAATTGGGTATCATATTATTTTTATTTTTTTATATTATCACAAAGCATGGATTTATAATATGATAACTCCTACTAGATGACATGTTCATAGAAGCAATAACACTCAGCGCGATTATCGGAGCTAGTGCTTTTGCTGTCTGGTTTGCAAGGGCTAGATTCCAGCCAGAGATCGAAAGAAGTCTCACCAAGATCGAATCTGCAGGACCAAAACAAGAAACAATATATACAAAGAAGAGGCTAAACAACAAGATCAACTAATAGAAAATCAATCAATCACTATTTTTAATTTTCTTTTTAAAGAATAAATCAGCTATCTGCATGATTATTCATGTTTGATGCTTGAAGATGCAATACTATCGCTCCTAGCAAAATCACCTGCAGATCAATATTCTCTTTATAGGAAGATAGGCGACACCAACATGTCGCAATTACTCAAGGCAATATCCGCTCTTCAGCAGCGGAAGATAATTCGCGTTGTCAAGTATCGTAAGAGCGACAGAACTGGTCTGGAGGTTCCAATTTATTGTCTGTCAGAAAGTAAGTGGAATAACAAGGATAGGAGTAGTAGGAAGACGGCCGAGAGACTAGATATTCATAGCCTCTTGGCAGGCGTAACATCAGAAAGGCTGGTAGAATACGCCTTTATTAGCAGAAACCTGATCTGGCCCAAAAAGCAGGCGGATATTCTCGAGATCGGTTCAGCTGGTTCTAGACTCGTAGAAGCAATAAATGATTTTGGAGAAGGAAAATTGCAGACGTTTAGAATAGACATCGCACAGGTGGGCTGCGACATTAGGATGGATGCAAGAATGATTGGATTTCGCAATGAAGTATTTGATCAAGTGATTTGTATAAGCACGATTGAGCATGTTGGTATTGGCAACAATGGCGACGAGAACGGCGATGTAAAGACAGTTAAAGAGGTCTTACGTGTGCTAAAAAAGGGAGGCAACGCAATAATCACCGTACCATATGGCAAGGTCAATAAACCTACCCACAGAGTCTACAATAGGCACACGCTCTGTAGGCTTATTGCTGTTGATAAGGGATCTTCAGTTGCAAAAAAGGAATTCTATTGCTATGATTCAGGAAAATGGAAAAGGTGTAGCCAATCTGCGGCAGATAGATTCACAGCAGAGGATAAACCAGCTCCTTTGCACTTTCACAGTGCGACGTGCGCGTGCTTACTGGTGAGTAAGCGGTGAACTCTTAAGAGTAAGTACAATTTTACAACGGTGATGGACAACAGACATTCATTTAGAGGAAGAAAAATCGATCCCCCAATAATTTCTGCGAACATGACTGTCCTACAGCTCATTAATTTCTACAGCTCAACGGGTTACAATGCACGCAGATTAGCCGAAGCAGCGCAGATCCTAAAAGATATGATACTCAACAATTCGACTGTATGTTTAACTTTAGCAGGTGCCATGACGCCGATTGGCATTGGTAGAACTATTTCTGCCATGATAGATGCCGGCTTTATCGATTGGATAGTGTCTACAGGCGCTAACGTTTATCACGACTTACACTTTGCTTATGACTTGCCGGTGCGACAGGGTCATTTTGACGTTGACGATGACGTCCTGTACTCGAAGCAGATAGTGAGAATTTATGATGTCTACATAAAGGAAATGGGAACTCTTCAGGCTCAGGATTTACTCGTCCAAAGAGAGATCAATAGAGCCAAAGGCGTTATACCCGAAAATTCATCCACAGCTGACATCGCCTACGCGCTTGGCAAGGCGGCCAAGGAAAACGCGAAATATCCCGAGAAGTCCTTTCTTGTTAAAGCTTATGAGCACAAAGTGCCGGTCTACATGCCTGCGTTAGGTGATTCGTCAATAGGGCTCAATATGCTTCCGCTCTTATTTGAACGGAAGGGCGTTTTTCCAAACGTGATACTTGACGTAGCCGAGTCTGCGGCAATACTATGGAAGAGCGAACGCTCGGGTGGTTTGGAGCTTGGGGGCGGAGTGCCAAAGAACTTTTTCCAGCAAACTGGCCCAGCCCTTTATCAGATATTGAAGATAAAGGAGGGCGGGCAGGACTACCTCATTCAGCTTACAGATGCCCGACCAGACACAGGAGGGCTATCTGGTGCCACATTACAAGAGGGCAAGAGCTGGGGGAAGATTAAAACCTCTCACAAGGACAACATCATTGTGTATGGTGACTCGTCAGTGTACTTCCCGTTACTATGCTCATATGTTATGTCGGTATGCAAACCAAGAAAACACAAGCAAATATACGGAAAAAAGAACGCTTGGGTCGAAGAAATAAAAGACATATACTTTAAGAATAAGGGATGATTAAATATAACTTTCAGTCGCCGCTGCCCACCTACCGGCTTTTTTGTTCATCTCGATCTGGCCAACAAGGCTTCCATTTGAATATATTTTGCCGAATTCCGAGGCGCTCCCGAACATCGCTTCCAAAAGGCCACGGTCTTCATGATACCCTGATTCGATAACCTTTGCGCGCAGTTGTTTGCTTGCTTTTTGGATAATGTTGCGCGCAGCAGACCAGTCTCCTCTCCAACTTATCATTTCAAAGCTGCCAAACTTTATAGTCTGCATGGGATATCCGGCGAGCTTTGATTCAAACTTGAAGTTGTTCTTCTTTGAGTAGGCATTCATCCACTTGATTGCCTCTTCTGCCTTGCGA
>JALZFN010000072.1 GCA_030861545.1 Thermoproteota archaeon
GTACACATCTATAAAAAATAACAATAATCCGGGCTTCTGCTTAGAGCAAGAAAGTACTTCCCGCCTCCTGAAGTAATAACGATCTAAAATCTTTCACGTCTTAGATATCCTCTATCTTTCTTTTCCAACCCATGACCTATAGGAGAAGAATATGTATCCCTAATCCACCATCCGAGATTTCTCTGCTTTTTAGTATGTTATGTGGCTGACATGCGGCAGATCCTCATCTATTCATTGACTTGCTTAAAATAATATTTTAGCGTATGAATTCCAGCTAGTTGTCAGAGCAAGAAAGGCAGCAACAGGAAGCAGTAAATAATCCTACTAGAGAGAATGAAAAGAGGAAGGCTCTGATAGTAAGTATTAGCAAGTATGATCATAACAATAAATTTTCGAGTTTGGATTTTTGCGAAAATGATGCTAATGAAGTTTACAACATTTTGAAAGGGCAAGGGTACGAAATCGCCACGAATTTACTGCTAGTGGGAAGAGTGGAATGGAGCAAAATGAAAGATGAAATAATTAAGTTCTTTACTGATAGAACGCTAAAGCCCGAAGATACACTATTCTTCTATTTCTCAGGACATGGATACCTTGAGAAGAATACAGGTCGGACATATCTTTCAACATCGGAAATGCCGCCAGAACAGCCAGAAAGGAGAGGGATTCCATTTGATGAATTGATTACTTATCTCAACCTTTCTAACTCTGAAAGAATCATGGCAGTTCTTGATTGTTGTTACAGTGGCGCACTGGAGATGCCCGCAGGGGGAAGTAGAGTGAAGGATGAATTCACAAAAGCAGAAAAAGGTGAAGAAATAGCATCTCTTGCTAATACTAGCATAGCAAGAACTGTAGACCGTCTAATCAAGTCAGGTCAGGGAAAATGCGTTTTAGTTTCATCACTTGAAGAACATAGATCGTTTAAGATGGAAGATCGCCCATATAGTCTATTTACTTACTTTCTGATTCAAGGTCTAAAAGGCGCTAATGGTGAATCTGTTGACATAAATGGTTACGTTACACCGGAACTATTAGGTAGCTACATAAACAAGAAAATGTACGAGCTTGCTACTATTAAGCAAAAGCCAATAATAAAGATAGATGCTACGGACGAAATTGTTCTTGCTCACTATCCAGATTTGGCAAATATACAACAGCAAGAAGCAGCCTTTCAAAGGGACTATTTATTGCAGCTGCTCAAGGATAGAAAAATAGATGAATTTAATGAATTCCGCAGAAAGAACAATTATTCAAGACTGAATCTTTATGGTGTAGATCTCAGTGGAAGAGATCTTTCTTACGCTGATTTAAGAAACTCAGACTTAAATTTGGCAAATCTAACAGAGACTAAATTACATCGTGTAGTATTTCAAGCATCAAATCTATTAGGAGCACACTTCTTAAGGGCTGATCTATCAAACGCCAAGCTTTCAAGTGCCAAGCTTTTAAAGGCAGACCTCTCATTTGCTAACCTCTCATTTGCTAACCTCTCAAACGCCAAGCTTTCCTTTGCTAACCTTTCAGCGGCTGATCTATCAAACGCCAAACTTTCAAACGCTAGCCTTTTGTGTGCTGATCTTTCATTTGCTTACCTTAAAGGTGCCAAGCTTTCCTTTGCTAACCTTTCAGAGGCTGATCTATCCAACGCTTACCTCTCATTTGCTAACCTTTCAGAGGCTGATCTATCCAACGCTTACCTTTCAAATGCTAACCTGTTAAAAGTTAACCTTTCCTCAGCTGATCTATCCAACGCCAAGCTCTCATCTGCTAAGCTTTCCTTTGCTAAGCTTTCCTTTGCTAACCTTTCCTCAGCTGATCTATCCAACGCCAAGCTCTCATCTGCTAAGCTCTCAAATGCTAACCTCTCAAACGCCAAGGTTTCAAACGCTTACATGTTAAAAGTTAACCTTTCCTCAGCTGATCTCTCCTCAGCTGATCTCTCCTCAGCTGACCTTTCCTCAGCTAACCTCTCAAACGCTTATCTCTCCTCAGCTGATCTATCCAACGCAAGGCTTTCCTCAGCTAACCTCTCCAACGCTAACCTTTCAGCGGCTGATCTATCTAACGCCAAGCTTTCAAATGCTAACCTCTCAAACACTGACCTAACAGGTGCCGACCTCTCAAACACTGACCTAACAGGTGCCGACCTATCCTCTTCAATAATAATAGGGGTAGAATTTAATGAAGATTATGGGGGATGTAAGAATGCTAATTTCGATAGTGCTAGCATTATTGATGATGAAAACTTGTCGAGGTATTTCCATAACAACAATGGCAAGAATGTACCACATGCTATAAAAGATATAACAGAACTAAGACAGAAACTACAAGAGAGAGGATTTGATAGTGGAAGAATTGATTTGCTTTTCTTGTCACATTCTTCTTTGCCTGGCTCCTCTAGATAATAGAACAGCAAGTATTCTTGGCTTATAGAGAGAAAATGTTTGAATAATATGCTGTAGTAAGTAATTGCACAAAATGTTTTTGGCAAAATGCTGCACAAATAGGGGATACAGCACTGGCATTGCCTAGAGTTATGCCCGACCGCTTCTAAATTGAGCTCAATTTAATATTATATTTTTGATACAATTATTTCTGCACATATCTCGCAGAAATCCGTCGCCTTTCTGTCCGTATCGGCAAGCGAGTTGCTAAAGTGCATGACACAGGATCGCTTTGGACAGTGATTTAGTCCAAATACATGACCGACCTCATGCGTGGCTTCTTTGAGCATACGTTCAATAAAGATTGATCTGTTGGCACCTAGACCATAGAACTCTTGTTTTAACCTTGGAAGATATATTACTGCCACTGCGCCATCCCGCGAAGCTTGACCAAATACAAAGTTCAAACTCGACGAATAAGCATCGAAATTACATACACCAAGAGTTATTGTCCTTGCTGGGTCATGTAATTTTTTATTATCTGTTATAGTCGTTGCAAGCCCGTGCAGAAGTTTATCTGAATTCAGCTGGTTTCTCTGCTTATCAAACGAATGGTGGAATTTTCTATCAAATAACCGTGGAGGTTCAGCAATAATAGTAACTGAAGCATTAAAAATTGAAGCAAGATGGCTAGCCAAAGGACCAAAGATGCTTTTCTTGTCTTCTCTATCTATGGCTAGTGGAACAAGGGCTATTATCGTCATATCTATGCGTCTTCTTCCAGCGGAATAGCTGTGAACTTAAAGCCTGTCTGAAGCAAGAGATCATAATTGTGAAATTATATGTCCAGCATCACTTCAATCCTTTGGAAGGCACAGATGCACACTTGTTAAAGTCGACCAGCTTCTAAATCTCAGTCCCATGCCCTATTTTCACAATAAAGCCGCAGCTCATATTCGGCTTGAATTTGCCCTCTATAAATAGACAATTGCCAGAGTACAGATAGTACTTGCAATCTTTACATTGAAATCCTGGAGCACCTTCTTCAATAACGTATCCTTCCTCATACTTCAGCTTCTTTCCTGACTCTTTTACATACATCCAAACAATATCTCCTGGTAGCATCCCCTCGCCCTTTGGTGAGAAAAACTTTGAGACGCCCTTTTCGTTGTTGATTTGTCCTTCAACTACATGGCACTTACCTTCATCGCCAAGGTTGAACTTGCATTTGACACATGACTGATCGCGTGGTTCTTCCTTTTCTACATAATTTGCTTCATCTTTTGAAATTTTTTTCTTGTTATAAAGGACGTGAAGTAAAGCAGCATCTGGAGGAGACATATCCCGTTCATCTTGTGAACCCCTAGACTTTGCTACTGCTGATTCCTTTGCATCCATGATTAACGATAAGCCTTGATACTATTTACTGGTGTGTGTATCCTACTATTATGTTACTGTTGCAGTTATGGACTTAATTCTCATAATGACATAACTTCAGATTTTCATTTCATGCAGACGCATCTGAGGTCTTCAAGAAACACACAGTTTGCAGTTTCTCCGTGTTCATTTAATGTATGTGCTTTTTTCTCATTGGGATAAAGAAGAAGCTCCTTTTTCCATATATTATGATGGCTGATCACTCATGAGAGAGTGTAATTATCTTGTCACTTTGTCATATCAGCACCTTCAAAGTCTTGTAAGTTGCCTTGGCAGACATTATTGCAAGTTTTAAGATGGGCGAATCTGACGCAATATTGTCAATAGTTTCAAGAGCCCTCTCTCTAATGAGCTCAACTAGGTTTTCAAATGGATTTCTAGCTTGTTCAAGGGCATCAAGCCCTTCTATCGTGATTGTGCAGTATTCTCTTGAAAAGAAATATAGCCTCCGCCTCCTGATTGTCTCGATGTAACCTTTTAGCATAAGTTCAGTAATTAGTGGAGAAATTACGAAAATATCCAGCTTGGTCATCTTGGCTATTTTCTTTTCTGTTCGTGATTGGCTCTTTATGCAATTCAATATTTGAGCCTCACGTTTACTGAGTTCTACACGCTCCTCATTCCTCTCCTGCTGCTGTTGCTGCTGATGTTCACGCTCCTTTTTCTTTTCGCTCTGTCTTAATGTCGCTGCCATTGTGCCCTTCTTATTATAATTTGCCATCTTTTTTTATACTTTTTCTAATTGTTTGGCTGTATTTACAAAGACTCTTGATATTTCTCTTGCATTATCTCTATTATACTCCAATGAGAGCCTAAGCGCTTCTGCATTTGCGTAAATTATGTTATTGTAAATCCTAATTGCTGCCACTGTAGCATCAGTTGTATTGCTTACAGCTGCAGCGTAGTTCTCTATGGTTCTCCTTGTAGGCATCCATAAGACATTGTCAATGTATGATTTCCAAAATGATTGAATAAAATTGGTAATTTCCCGTTGAGAGTCAAGATAATTTTCTATAGTCTCCCTCACCGCTCCAACTGACTGCTCTTGGTTGGTCGTGACAATCTGCATGTATCGTGGGAGTTCTCTTTCTGCTTCTTCTACAGCTCTTCTTGTATTTGCCTTTGCTTCGTCAAAAGT